>NZ_WJYH01000010.1:0-105526 GCF_009668065.1 Acinetobacter sp. RIT698 | reverse complement strand
TATTCGTCAAGTTTATTCTCCTGAAGTTAATGATCTTACTTCAAACTTAAATAATATTTCATTTAGTGTTGAAAAAAATATTCCATATTTTGTCTATTTCAAGATTCCAATAAATGAAAAAATTGAAAGTATTTCTCTTGAGAGCTTACCTTCAATTTATTAATGAAATTTCCAAATTCGAACAAATTCTCACAATTTGTGTATGTACTATTATGCTATTTCTCCTATAACAATAAGAGAAATAGCACTACAAATATAATTAAATCAAAAAATTATAAGCCATTAAACACTTAACATACTATTTAAGGTTTCACTAACATTTTTTGATTTCACTTGAGATTTTAATCCTTCAAGTGCGGCTTTTACTTCACTTCGTTGTGGTTCAGCTAATGTATACCAGCGTGTAAGGACTTGAAGTAAACGAGAGCCAACAATTGGATTCTTTTCATCCAAATATTTCGCCAAATCAACAAAATGCTGAACACCAAAACTCCATGCATTGACAGGATTGGCATTTAAACCACCACTTACCGAACGAATACGGTTAGGTGTACCTAAATCATAATCAGCATGTGAAGTTAAATACTGAATCGTTTCAGCCGTTGCTTTCGGATGCGCTGCTTGAATCATAAACCATTGATCTAATGACAATGCTTCATCTTTAAAGCGCTTATAGAAGTCCGCTAAGGCTGCTTTTGCTTGTGGTGCATCATTCCATACCAATACTTTAAGTGCCCCAAGTCGCTCTGACATATTCACAGAATTTTCATACTGTGCATAAGCCAAATCAAATACTGCGGTATCCCCCTGACGCGCCATAAAACTCAACATGATATTTTTTAGAGCACGAACACCCATTGCTTGTGAAAATTCATTTTGTGAATCTGGATCAAGTGATAAATATGTTTCTTTAACAAAGTCACCCAAGACTTTAGCCAATTGATTCAACAAGGCTTCACGTGCTTCATTTACAATCAAAGGATTATAATCTTGATCAATGCGACTACCCAAATAACCTTCACTTGGTACATCAAATAAGCGTGACGCCAATAGCGGATCTTTTTCAATTACATTTGGTAAGGTCTGTTTAATTGCATCTACATAAATTTGAGCATCATGACCATTAAGCAAAATACGCTCAAGCAAAGTCTGTGTGGCTTGCCACTGGTTAAAACCATTGGTTTCATATTGCAATAAGAATGCAAGTTCTTCATCTGAATAGTTAAATTCAAGATTTACCGGTGCTGAGAAATTACGTAATAAAGATGCTACAGGCTTTTCGGTCACACCTGTAAATTCAATGCTTGCTTCTGTTTGATCAAACAAATACACCCCATCTTTTACCCCATTTTCAAATAAAGCCTCAGAATGCAGGGTGTACTGCTCACCTGTTTCTGCATTAAACAATGCTAAAGCCACAGGAATAGGTACAGCTTTTAAGTTTGGATATTTAGGATGGGATTTTAAACTTTGTTTAAAGCTTAGACGATAAGTTTGAGTACTCGCATCATATTCACCTTTAGCTTCAAGCTTTGGCGTTCCTGGTTGGTTATACCAGATTAAAAATGCAGATAAATCGACACCTGAACCCGCAGTTAAGGCAGCAACCCAATCTTCAACAGTGACCGCTTGACCATCATGACGTTGAAAATATTCATCGGTACCCTTACGGAATTTTTCCTTACCCAATAAAGTTGACATCATGCGGTTAATTTCCGCACCTTTCTCATACACTGTCGCAGTATAGAAGTTATTGATTTCCACAAAATGATCTGGGCGTGGCGGATGCGATAATGGGCCTGCATCTTCTGGGAATTGATGCGCTTTAAGCACTGCAACATCGTCGATACGTTGTACTGCTGCTGATTGTAAATCTTCTGAAAAAGACTGATCACGGAAAACCGTTAAACCTTCTTTTAAACACAATTGGAACCAATCACGGCAAGTAATACGGTTACCTGTCCAGTTATGGAAATATTCATGTGCAATCACAGACTGTACACGCATGATTGCGGCATCAGTAGTATATTCTTCATCAGCAAGCACACATGACGTATTAAAAATATTTAAACCTTTATTTTCCATTGCACCCATATTGAACTGACTGGTTGCCACAATCATATAATTGTCTAGATCGTATGCACGTCCATAATGTTCTTCATCCCAACGCATAGAATGCTTTAACGCTTCCATCGCAATATGACATTTTGGGATATCTTTTTCTTCTGCATAGATTTCTAAAGCCACATCACGACCTTCTGAAGTGGTATAACGGTCTTTTAGAACCGCTAAATCACCAATCACACAGGCAAATAAATAGGCTGGTTTTTTAGTTGGATCTTCCCAAATGGTATAATGGCGCTCATCACCAGTTTTACCCGCTTCAATCAAGTTACCATTTGCCAAAAGCACAGGATATTTGTTATCGGCTTCTACACGAGTGGTAAACACAGATAAGACATCTGGACGGTCAGGATAGAACGTAATTTTACGGAAACCTTCTGGCTCATTTTGAGTGACAAATAAATCACTCCCCGCAAGATATAATCCTTCGAGTTGTGTATTGGTTTCAGGATGAATGACCACAGATGTTTCAATGATGGCTTCATCTGGCGCATTGGCAATTACCAGTTGCTCAGAATCAAGCTTATACTCACTTTCAGTAAGCTGCTTACCATTAATAGAAATTGATTTAAGCTCAAGATCGCGTCCAAGCAATACCATATCTCCTGCTGCTTGGCGTTTCATGACTAATTTGCTGTTTACATTGGTATGGTCATCATAAACTTGAATATCGAGATTGATTGAATCTACAACATATGAAGGTTTTTGATAATCTTTTAAATATATAGTTTGATCTGCTTCAACTACTGGGTTTGCCGCGATATTCATATGATGTCCTAATCCTATTGTTGAGCTTCGACTTGTTATCGTGAGCTTGATCATCAATCAAATTTCACAAAGTGTCTGTTCTGTACTGTTGACTAATTTCTATATGGGTCTAGTTGAAATTAATTTCAATTGTTGGAATGCAAAAAACGTGCGAGATGGCCTATATTTATACAACAATTTATCCTGTAAATTAGAAATGATGCTTATGAAAATTAATGCAATAAAAACCAAACAAGATTTTTAACATTTTTAGATAATCTCAAACAAGATCATCTTGAAAATATTCAACAATGGGAAAATAAAAATTTGCAAAGTTTTTTAACAGCAATGCACAATTGGGTGGTAGATATGGAGGGTTTTTATGCAAATACTCAGCAGCCACAACCAGAGCACATCCCATGGAAAATTTTTGCAGATATTTTAATGGCTGGAAAAATCTATGAATAATAACAAGAAAAACTTTGAGGAAAATATATGAAATCGCTTAGGCTATTTATAACGGTAATGTGTCTTCTCCCTTTGCCTGTTTATGCAAAGCAAACTACCCCATATTTTTGCTTTAAGGAAAGTCAAAACAATAATCTTCTGCTTATTTCTGAGGAAGAATTTCCAAAAGTTAAAACAGTTCAATATTATCCTTATATGAAAAAAATCTCGTTAAAGTTTACCCACTATGATGCTGTTGATACAGCACAAGGTAGACCAAGTGAATTTCACGATTTCTATAAAGAAATAATCAATCAGAAAGAAACAGGAACTTATGAAATCGTTTATCAAGGTGCTGTGCTTTACAATGTCAATTACACCAGCAAAAAAACCAAGAAAATGACCCAATTCGACAGACTCTATCCTGATGATGGACAAATTTTTCAAAAACTTAAGCAAAATGGAGCTGAATGCTTTTAACGGTATTTTTACAAAGAAAAACTTAGAATAATGCCTTCTTTATCTGAAATTATGGATAATGGCTGTAAATGAAACAAAGATATGGAATTATGAAGTTGCGAACCTTGCTCAGTGTATGTGGTTTTACTTTGTTGAGTCTAAGTACCATCAGCCACGCAAATCCTGAGTTTCTCCCCCCAGATCAAGCTTTTCAATTCTCTGCTGAATCAATTTCAGAAAATAAAGCACAATTGAAATGGACAGTTGCACCTCACTATTACCTTTATCATGATCAGTTTAAAGTAACAGTCAACAATAAAGCTGTACCTTTAAACCTCCCAAAAGGTCATATCAAAGATGATCCAACCTTTGGGAAAACTGAAGTTCATTATGAAAATGTGACTACACAAATTCAGGTCAAACCAAATTCACAATATTTAGTGATGTATCAGGGTTGTTCTGCGGATGGCTTATGTTATCCATTACAAAGAAAAACTATTGCAACTGATACAGATGGTTTATTACCACAAAGCAATACATCGTCTAAGCGCCTATTCAATAATAATTCAAATAGCTCATTACTCAACCAGTCTGATACTGTTCCAACTCAAGATAAAAAACTCAAAGAAAGCACTGAAACTAAAGTCAATTCAACTGTTGCAAAACCAGTTCCAAACAAAGTATTGGATGATCAAACCACTCAGCTTGGACAAAAAACTGCCAATGAGGCAGACAACACTGCAAATCCAATTGATCTCAACGCTTCTGTTGCAAATAGCAGTGCAATTACAGATACTAAAAATTCTGCTGATTTAAACAGCAATATGGACACTAAAAACAACACATCGTCATTACAATGGAATGATGATCAATCATTCTTTAAACTATTGTCTAAAGATTCTCTGTTTCTAAATTTATTGGTGTTTTTCGGTTTAGGTATTTTACTGGCGTTTTTACCTTGCTCGCTGCCACTTATTCCAATTCTCTCTGGCATCATCATTCAGCGCGCAAAAGGTTATAAAGCTGTTGTGATTGCCTTGTGCTTTGTGGTGAGTATGGCGGTGGTTTACGCCATTATGGGGATTGTGGTTGCTGAAATTGGTTATAACTTTCAACGTTGGTTCCAAAGCCCTTGGATCGTTTCATTATTTGCAGTTTTATTTGTTGTATTAGCTTTAAATTTATTTGGTTTATATCAATTAAACTTACCGCAATTCATCACCAATAAATTAAGTCATCTGCAAAATAATCAAAAAGCTGGGACAGTGCTCGGTGCTGTGGTTATGGGTGCATTATCAGCACTCATTGTTGGCCCTTGTATGAGTGCCCCACTTGCTGGTGCATTATTATTTGTTTCACAAACTCAAAGTGCTGTGTTAGGTGGCTTGTACTTATTTATTCTCGGTCTAGGTATCGGTTTACCTTTATTTATCGCCAGTGTATTTGGTTCTAAATTATTACCAAAACCTGGTAAATGGATGGATCGGATTAAAGTCAGTTTTGGCTTTATTATGCTGATGGTTGCATTGTACTTTATTCGCCCTATGCTGCCTTCGACTGTGTATGCTGCAATTTTTACCTTGCTGTGTATCGCATTGGCAATCTATCTCTTTATTGCTCTACGCGACAGTGAAAAAACAGTCAATAAAGTTATTCTTGCCATTATCGCTATTACCAGTTTAGTGGCTGGTTTTTGGAATATTCAACAAAGTTATTCTGCTTATCAAATTCAACATAGCCAAACAGAACATTTAGTTTGGAACAAAGTGACCACAGCTGAACAATTAGAACAGGCTTTGGTCAATGCCAAACAGCAAGGCAAACCAATCATTATTGATGTCTATGCGGACTGGTGTGTGGCGTGTCAACCGATTGAAAAAGAGGTATTCCCACGTACCGATGTACAAGAGGCATTGAAAAACTTCACGCTTATCCAATTAGACTTAACCGAATACAACGCCTCACAAGACATCATTTTAAAACAACGTGAAATTTTAGGTCCGCCAACCATGCTGTTTTTAAATAGCAATGCACAAGAAATCCGTGAATTGCGCTTTACAGGTACCTTCTCAGGGCCACAACTTATTCAACAAACTGAAAAAATACACACAGGACGTTAAGCAAACTCTCCATGATCACTGCACAAGCAATTCATTTAGGACCGATTATGTTGCCATGGGGATTAACCATCCTCATGCTTGCGATACTGATGAGTGTGGTAATTGGAAAGTTTAGCTTTCAATATTTTGCTGTTTCAAATTTACAATGGTCTGCGTTTAAAGACTCGATTTGGTCTGCATTCTTGGTTGGCTTGTTATCTGCACGACTTGGCTTTGTCTTACTCAATTTAGATGTTTATTTAGAGCATCCAATTGAAATTTTGAAGATTCAAGATAAAGGTTTTCATCTTTATGTGGGAATTGCATGTGCTGGGCTATGGATAGTTTGGAAAAATCGATCTCTAAAGAAAAGCTTTATTTCACTATTCTTTGCAGCTTTTGCCCTGTTTTTCATTTCAGGTCAATATTTCTATCAACAGGTACAACTGCAATACCAACAATTTCCTCAAGTTAATTTAGTGAATCTTCAGCAAGAGCATGTTGAGTTGACTCAATTCCTCGGCAAACCCACAGTAATTAATCTTTGGGCCAGTTGGTGTCCACCATGCAGACGTGAAATGCCTGTGTTAAATGATGCTCAACAAAGATATCCCAATGTGCAATTTGTCTTTATTAATCAGAATGAAGATGCCAAAACTGTGCAAACGTATTTGCAACAACACAAACTTAATTTGCATTGGGTTCTACTGGACTTTGACGGTGTAACGGCACAAAAAATGGGAATGTTTGGCTTACCCAGCACCTTATTTTTTAATGCACAAGGCAAATTAATCGATACACATATGGGGGAACTTACCCATGCTGCACTTCACCAAAAAGTTCAAAGGATAGTTTCGGAATAATCTATTTCATTGGCATTGATTAAAGAATTATTGCTTTTAACCTTAGGAGTCATCTTGATGATTGATTTAAAAACACTCGGTATTTATTCGCTTGGTTTGGTGTTAAGTGGCTCTTTGTTTGCTGCTGATGCAAATTTCCTCAAAAATAAATTGGAAAAAGAAGGTTATAACTTTGTTAAGCAAATAGATGCACCCGAGGGTTTAGAAGGTTGGACGGGCTATAAAGATGAGTATCCATCGACAATCTTTATTTCAAAAGATCAAAAGCACTATATCGTCGGTGACCTATTTAATGCTTCAGGAAAAAATTTAACCGAAGAAGCGATTAACACCCATGTTAAAGGTGCCGTATTAGATGAAATTTGGAAAAGCCTAGAAAAATCAAGTTGGATTCAAGACGGCGATCGCAATGCGCCAAAAGTCGTTTATGTGTTTAATGACCCAAACTGCCCCTACTGCCATACCTTCTGGCAACAAGCACGTCCCTTTGTAGATTCAGGAAAAGTTCAATTACGTCATATTATGGTTGGGGTCATTCGCCCAAGCAGCAAAGGACAAGCCGCAACGATTTTAAACAATGCCAATCCTGCAGAAATTTTCAAACAATACAATTTAAGCAACGGTAAGAATAAATTGGTGGAAATGAAGAGTATTCCTAAGACGTTATCTGAAAAGTTAGATGAAAATACCAAACTCATGGATAAATACGGTTTTTATGCTACTCCTGCAATGGTATGGAAAGATGCAAAAGGTGAAATTCAAAGCCAGCAAGGCGCACCGAAAGACATTAAAAAGTTATTTGATTAAACAATGATAAAAATGAGTGATTAAAACCCACTCATTTTTGATTAGGGTGTTTTGTATATTTAAAATGAATTGAGTGACATGCAGTTTTACTTTAATCCCTAAACTATATCAAACCACCTATTTAATAATACAAGGTGTAGCTATCGCATGGCGACATGGATGTCGCCCTTTAATATCTAATAGTTTAAAATTTATCGTGGTTTTATTTTTGAGAGATCGTTTAACAATTCCATAAGCTGCTGGACTTTCTCTGCACCATATTGTGTTTGAATATCTGTATAGCTTTCTTCCATTTTCACCGCTTGTGTCTCAAAGTATCTTTTACCTTCATCGCTCAGCTGAATCAAACTCACCCTTTGATCATGTAGGTCTTTTCGTTTCTTAATCAGATTTTGATCACGCATACGATTTAAAATCCCCGTTAAACTGGGTCTTAAAATACATGCCAAATCAGCCAAGTGGTTATTTTCAAGTTCATCATATTGATAAAGTACAGAAATCACACGCCATTGCTGCTCAGTCAAACCCATTTCATTTAAAATCGGTCTAAAATGCATCATTGTAGCTTCTCGCGCTTGTAACAAAGCTAAAGTCAGAGATGGCGATACACGAATCGGTTTCATAAAAACCCTTTAAATAAAAATTTATAGAGAGATTAGGGTCTGTTGACATTTCATAAATGGCTTGCGTTGTAGGTTAAAATTGAGCAGGCAAGGCAGGAAACGAGGAGAATAGCGAGACTATTTTCGAGTTTCATAACGAAGGCTGAGATAATTTTAGCCACAACCCTGAGCAAGAACAAAGCACTGCTTTGTTTGCAGCGCAAGGCGCAGCGGGGACTAGCGTGTTTTTTGCCGCTACGTCGTTACGAACTACTTATTTAGAATGACTAAATTTCGTATTTCGTGCCTAGTATCGCCTAAAAAACACACTTAGTCGCAAACATAGACGAATTGTCAGCAGACCCTAAAAATTGATTAATTAAAGAATTTATTCAATACATATATTGCAATAGCCTCACGATTTGACTGATGAGTGAATTCATACAAATCCATATTCTCTTGACTACAAAATGATAATAAAAAATTTATACTGCTCATGCGAACAATCTTACAGTAACAACATCTGCCCAAAATAAAAATATTGTGGTAATGCTTGTTGCATAGAATAAAAAATCGTCAACAAAATGAATGACTCACTTTATTTATATGATTGTAGTATATAGCAAAATTTTCAGCTTTTGTTCAAGTGCTTCGGCCTGTTTGGCTTTATGCACGATCATGACTTGTCTTTCTATTCTTTTTAAACATTCTGCTCAAAAGTAAACTATTGTTGATTTGTCAGTGTCTCTTTGAATGGTTATTTTTCTTTTTAATCGGTTTGCTATCTTTTTCCGATATTTTGTAAATAAAATCCATAAAAAAATGCATTAAAAAACTCGCAATTAAGCGAGTTTAGGGTGCGTCAATCATACGATTGACGCTTAAAGCCACACAAAATACAGACCAGGGAAAATCAAATCTTGTACTGCTTTAATGCGTCTATTATTGATCATTTTTTTAAAAACAACTTATCATTTTCAGCCAATTAAATATCATTTTCTGACTAAAATAAGGCTTAAATGACATTTTGTTTATTTCTTAATCGAACAAAATCGCTCAAACGTCATTCCTGACTGCTCAATACTTTGCTTTTGTCGATCTAAAAAATTATTGGCGATCACCAACATCATATTGGCCGTATCAAGTTCTAAATTTTCTTTCGAAATCCTAGCAATCGCTTGATAAGCATCTAAACGTGAACAAAATGCTTGATGCTGTTCAATCGCAGTGATCGTGCTATGCGCTTCATCCAAGATATGTTTAGTTGCATTGACTTGATCAGTATAGGTTTGAATACGTTGGTCATACTGTTCTTGGGTGAGTTTTTGCGTGGATGGTTCAGCAAAACTTTGCGTGCTCAATCCACTACTCAGAACAATACTGCAGAGGGTCAAAGTAAATCTATAGATCATGCTTGAGCAAACCTTTTATTTATAAAATATCTGCTTTCCATACATCTTCGTATTCATCAGCATCTATCATAAATCTAAAGCCTTGTTCCAAAGCCAGATAAGGGATCGCATCAGGAAAAACCTCTTCAAGCTCTTTTACACTGATCACATCAAAAAAATCTTCACCCTCTTCCAACTCACCACCATAAATAAACCATGACACATTTTCAGCATCAGGCTGTTTACGTAAACCCACGATCGGTTCTTTACTTAAGGTTTGCTTAGCGATAGCCACGAGATCCGTTTCATTGACTTTGATATATCGAGAGTCAAATTCTTCACACACTAATTTCTGTTCTTCTACAAAATCTTGCAACATGTACATTTCCGAACGATTGGATTTTGTCAAATTGTAAGCCGACAGTTTGACAATCACAATCAATTCACCAAAAGAATCTTGCATCACGCGTTTATTTTGTTAAACTTGATTGTGTTACATTTTCAAGGTGAATCGTGATGCCGCCAAATTTGACTCCACCATCGAAGTTAAGTGATCGCTCTGTAAGGGAAAATTTTAAGACAATCAATTCTCTTCTTTCTATTATCGAGCCTATTTCAAAGCAAGATTTACGTACAATTGAATTTCGTAGCAACATCAGTATTCCCTATCCTTTGGAAACCGTTGCAGCAGGCTTTCCATCACCCGCTCAAGACTATACTGAAAAGAAAATTGATTTAAATGAACACTTAATTCATAACCCTATTGCAACCTTTATGTTAAAAGTTAACTCCTTATCAATGAAAAATGCAGGTATTGAAATTGGAGATGAAATTTTAATTGACCGTAGCCTAGAGGCTGAACACGGCGATGTTGTTTTGGCATTAATCAACAATGAATTTACAGTCAAACGCTTTATGCAAGTTAAAGTATCTACAGGGATTTATGATATTTGGCTCAAAGCAGAAAATCCTGATTTTCCAGATATTCACCCACACAGTGAAGAACAAATTATGATTTGGGGTGTTGTTACTTGTATTCTTAAAAAATTAAAATGATCATTGAACGTCATAGCCTTTATTTATGCTACTCATCTTCAAGCTTCATTTGTGATACCTGTGGCAACCAAGACTCACTAAAAATAGGTTAAAAAAATAATTGTTATGATTGAATCACTAAGACGTCTGGCACTCTCTCATCAAGGCCTAATTTCACCTGCTTCCTTTGGTACAGGATTATCTGGAACACGCCATGCGATTGAACATCTTGGCTATGTTCAGATTGATACAATTTCTGTAGTAGAACGTGCCCACCACCATATCCTATGGAGCCGTGTTCCAGATTATCAGCAAAGCCATTTAAATCAACTGGTCAAACAGCAGCATATTTTTGAATATTGGTTTCATGCAGCATCTTATTTACCAATGCAAGATTATCGTTATGCACTTCCTCATATGACATCAATTAGAAATGGTGAGCATCGTTATTTTAATCGCGGTGATCAAGCTTTTATGAATGAGATTTTGGCTCGGGCGAAAGCTGAAGGCAGTATTCGATTACGCAACATTGAACAAGGCAATAAGCAAAATTCAGGGGGTTGGTGGAACTCAAGTTTAGCGCGTCGTTCTATTGAGCAATTGTTTATGCAAGGCGATTTGATGATTTCTGAACGTAATGGTATGGAAAAAGTCTATCAACTGACCGAATATTGTATCCCAAGTCATCTTGATCTGAGTGTTCCTACACTAGAGGAATATGCCCGCTACTTGTTCAATACCACGCTCCGCGCACATGGCGTGTTTGCATGGAAGCAATTGTTGCATTTAAAAGTTGGGCAAAAGATTCGTGAGGCAATGCGTGACATCGTCAATGAACAATTAGATGCGGGCGTGATCACCACTTTAGCTCAATTAGGCAGTAGTGACAAAGAGAGTCAAAATCTTTATATCCAAACCGATGCCTTAGAGCAGATCCCCAATATTGAGTTAAAAGTCAAAATTCTCTCTCCTTTTGACAATCTGGTGATACATCGTGACCGTTTAAATACCCTGTTTAAATTTGATTATCGGTTGGAATGTTATGTGACGCCACCTAAACGTGTATTTGGATATTTTTGTTTACCTATTTTATATGGGGATCAAATTGTGGGACGTATCGATTGCAAAGCACATCGGGCAAAAAATCAATTTGAAGTCATCAGCCTACATCTTGAACCACAGCATCTCAATCATACTATTGCGGACCCAGCACATTTCTTTAGCGCACTAAACACTGAAATACACCATTTTGCCCAATTTAATCAATGTATAAATATAAATGAAGGTCTCCATAAAATCCTTGATCAAAGCAATAAACGATTCAAGTGATCAGCAACGTAAGCTTAAAATCAAGACACTTAAAAATGAAGAAGCTTAAAATTCAAAATAGCTAAAATGACAAAACGCCTCAGTTGAGGCGTTTTGTCATTTATAAGCTACGATTAAGATGAGTTCAAAGCCCTATTTTTGCTGAGGCTTGTGTTGGCTTTGCTGATTTTGTTGAGCCTGTTGGTTGGATTGTTGCTTTTGCTGGTTTTGTTGATTAGATTGTTGATCTTGCTGACTGTGTTGCTTCTGCTGCTGATTAGATTGGTTAGGTTGACCTTGTTGGTCATTCTGCTGATTCTGTTGCTGATTCTGTTGCTGATTCTGTTGCTGATTCTGTTGAGAATTATGTTGTTGATTAGCCATTTTCATATCCATCCTTTTCAATATTGGGATATGCCGTACAAATCGACGACAACTGTTAATTTAGCCCTCTCAGTTTTCTATACAAGGATTGAGATGTTTCATTTTTCGACATTGTAAGCTGCAATTTAAGATATACCTTTTAAAAGAACCACTTCTCTATTTGCTCTTTTTACCTAAATTACTTAAACCACCACGAAGCTCAACAGTGCTTAGTCAATTTTGTATCTCACCACACCGATTATTTAATCATCCAGCCCAAAGGATGAACAAATCCACACTAGATTTGATTTGAATTTATTTTAAACATCTTTTAATATTTCACTTGAATTTGTAACTTTTTCAAAACAGCCCATGAGCGAACAAATTTTTGCTTTGATCGACATTAACAATTGTTATGTCAGTTGTGAACGCGTATTTAACCCCAGTTTAAATAATAAGCCAGTTGTCGTATTAAGTAATAATGATGGTTGTGTCGTTTCGCGAAGCAATGAAGCCAAGGCGTTAAACATAGATATGGCAATCCCTTGGCATGAAGTTGAACAACAAGCTAAAAAAGCTGGCGTACTCGCCTTTTCAAGTAACTATGCTTTATATGGTGATTTCTCAGATCGTTTTTTTAAAATTTTAAAGATTTTTTTTAAAGATGAGGATTTGGAAGCCTACTCTATTGATGAATGTTTTATCAATCTCAGCTCTTACCAAGACTTATTCGATCTACAGGATTATTGTAGAAAACTCATCAAAACCATCCAAAAATGGCTTGGTCTGCCCTGTTGCATTGGTATTGGCTATAGTAAAACCCAAGCCAAGCTTGCCAACAATTTTGCCAAGAAACGTGGAGGCTTTGATAGCATCTGTGACCTGACTGGTTTAGATTTATGCAGTTTTGAAGGCCTACTGCTTGAAACCAGTGTTGCAGAAGTCTGGTGCGTTGGACGTAAAACCAGCAAATGCTTACAAGCTTATAATATTTATAATTGCTATGACTTAACTTTTGCCAATGAACATTACCTTGCACGCGAGTTTTCAGTGGTCATTGGACGCACCATTCGTGAGCTAAAAGGTCAATCCTGCATTGCTTTGGACGATGCAGACATTCCCTCCAAACGCATCCTTTCCTCACGCAGTTTTGCATCTGCTCTAAACAATGTTGAGATTATTAAACAAGCCATTATTTTCCATGTCAATCGTGCACATCAACGGCTGAGCAAGCAACGACAACTGTGTGCAGTTGTGCATGTTTCCTTATATGAAAAAGTTGCACAGGCGCCCTATAAAAAGGCACAAAGTAGTGTCATTGGCTTGATGTATGCAACAGATGATTTGATGATTTTAACTAAGTCAGCATTACAGCAAATTGATGTTTTATTTAAAGAAAATTTAAAGTATGTAAAAGTTGCTGTGATGTTCTCAGCACTGCATAGCAAAAGCCAGCACATCAATGACTTATGGCATCCTGTAGACTTTATTCAGCAACGTGATCAGCTTATGGATACGCTCTCAAGCATGAAACAACGCTTTGGCTCAGACTGTATACAAGTGGGTTATCATTCCAACCAAGAAACATGGAAAATGCGTCAGCAAAATCGGTCTCCAAGCTATACAACACGTTGTAGTGAGATCTTATCTATTGACGATAGCCATATGGCTGTTACACAAATCAAATGAATAGTTTTGGTCACTCAGTTTAAAATGAAGTCTCTGTAAAACATCTGCTAAAAATGTCATATTTTAACATTGCCATTTACAGACAAAATTAACATTATATAGCCCATACAAGGCACTGCGTTTCCGCGACGATTCAAAGAAAATATAAAGTATTTGTGGAAAAATATGCCATAATATGCAAACTTTGCAGACATCTTGCAATTTTTTTTGCGACTTTTGAATTGGAGCACTCTCAATGAGTTCGACCATTTTGGTCATTCACGGACCAAACTTAAACTTGCTAGGAAAGCGCGAACCTGAGGTCTATGGTCACCTCACATTGGATGACATTAACCAACAATTGAGTCTCCAAGCACGTCAAGCCAATATAAGTTTAGATACTTTTCAAAGCAACTGGGAAGGTGCTGTGGTCGATCGTATTCACCAAGCACAACAAGACGGCATAAAATTTATCATTATTAATCCTGCCGCGTTGACCCATACCTCAGTCGCTATACGTGATGCCCTACTTGGCGTTGCGATTCCATTTATTGAAGTACATCTTTCTAATGTTCATGCACGTGAAGCATTTAGACATCATTCTTATTTATCAGATAAAGCCGTTGGCGTCATTTGTGGTTTAGGTGCCAAAGGCTATTCTTTTGCACTTGATTTCGCCATCGAAAAACTTAAATCTTCAACCCAATCATAATTTAGGAATACGAACCCATGGATATTCGCAAAATTAAAAAGCTCATCGATTTGATGATCGAATCTGATCTTCAAGCAATTGAAGTGAAAGAAGGCGATCAATCGATTGCTTTAACTCGCCGTAATCCTGTGGTTGCTGCTGGTGTAGCACCTATTGCCCTCCCAACCGCTGAAGCGCCTGTAGTTAAAGCTGCCTCTCGTGGTGCAGTAGAAACGTCTCCAATGGTTGGTGTGTTCTATTCAGCACCAAGTCCTGGTGAAGCGCCCTTTGTAAATGTAGGTCAAACTGTTTCTGCAGGTGAAACCCTCGGGATCATCGAAGCAATGAAAATTATGAACCCAATTGAAGCAACTCAAAGTGGTGTAGTTGAAGAAATTTTAGTAAAAAATGGTGATGTAATCCAGTTCGGTCAACCTTTATTCCGCTACCGCGCGTAATACCTCGGGGGTTGATATGTTGCAAAAAGTTTTAATTGCAAACCGAGGTGAGATTGCGTTACGCATCACTCGAGCTTGCAAAACTTTAGGAATCAAAACTGTCGGCATCTATTCAGATGCTGATAAAGATTTGATGCATTTACGTTTTTGTGATGAAGCAGTATGTATAGGTCCAGGTGCAAGTAGCGAAAGCTATTTAAACATTCCTGCCATTATTACCGCAGCAGAAATTACGGGCGCAGATGCCATCCATCCTGGTTATGGTTTCTTATCTGAAAATGCTGAATTTGCAGAAATTGTAGAAAACTCAGGCTTTATTTTCATTGGGCCGCGTCCTGAACATATTCGTCTAATGGGAAATAAAGTTTCTGCAATTACGGCGATGCGTAAAGCAGGTGTACCAACAGTTCCTGGTTCAGCCCATGCTGTGACACCCAACAATGCGTTGGCTGAAGCCAAAGAAATTGGTTTCCCGCTGATTGTAAAAGCTGCTTCAGGCGGTGGTGGTCGCGGAATGCGTATTGTTGAACGTGTCGATACATTACTTGAATCGGTTCAAGCTGCACAACGTGATGCTGAAATGTGGTTCGGTGATGATACGGTTTATATGGAACGTTTCCTGCAAAAACCACGTCATGTTGAAGTACAAGTTTTAGCAGATGGTAATGGTCAAGCGATTCATTTATATGACCGTGACTGCTCTTTACAACGTCGCCATCAAAAAGTACTTGAAGAAGCACCTGCACCGGGTTTACCAGAAGAAGCGCGTGCGCATATTCTTGAAGCTTGTGTCAATGCATGTAAGTTGATGCAATACCGTGGTGCTGGTACTTTTGAGTTCTTATTTGAAGATGGTGAATTCTTCTTTATCGAGATGAATACCCGTGTTCAAGTTGAGCATCCAGTCACTGAACAAGTGACTGGTGTAGATATTATTGAACAGCAATTACGTATCGCTGCGGGTCTAGGTTTAAATCTTCAACAAGAAGATATTAAAATCGAAGGTCATGCGATTGAGTGCCGTATCAATGCAGAAGATCCGTCGACCTTCTTACCATCACCAGGTAAAATTGAATCATTCTATGCGCCAGGCGGTGCAGGTATCCGTTTAGATTCTCATATCTATCAAGGATATAGCATTCCTCCGTATTATGACTCAATGATCGCAAAGTTGATTTCTTATGGTAAAGATCGTGAAACTGCGATTGCCCGTATGAAACAAGCCTTAGATGAGATGATCTTAACTGGAATTAAAACCAATATTCCTTTACATAAAGATCTGATCCTTGAAGACAAAAACTTCTGTTCACAAGCAATGGATATTCACTACCTTGAAAAACACTTGTTAAAACAAGTTCAAGGACATGAAAAAGATGCTTAATATGCATCCTCTAATCCAGTAAAAAAACCAATAAAAAACCTCTGTAAAATCAGAGGTTTTTTATTTTAAAGCAAATTCTTGATTATTTAGACAAGCATCGATGCTTTAAATCAACTTAAGGCAAGACTCTGCGTAAAGTAGCAAAGCACTGATCGCCTTTGTCAGAAATACAAAAATTCAAGGTGTTCTTATTAATCCACTTTACAAAATATTGGGTAACTTCACCAGACTGATCTTCTTTACGCCCCGAACAATCTGTTTCATTATTTTCATAGCGAATTTGCATGATTAATGCGGGTGGCTTTTCCAGTGTATTATCGGGTGAAGGCTGATAATCAAACAGACCGATTGACCACTCTTTGGCACTATTCACCACCACTTCATTGGAACCGCGGAAATTATAATATTCTGTACATTTCTTATTTTCTGGAATTTCCATGCCCCATAAGCCTAAAATTTCAGGGCGAGTATTTATACGAATTGTACTTGTGGTATTGGTTGCAGCCACAGTCGCAGGATTGGTTGCTTGAGGTTGAACTGTTTCAGCGCTAACGTAAGGTGAAAGGCTAAGCAATAAAGAAATTATAAGTGCTGTTTTTTTCATACCAAGTCTGTATGTAATATTTCATCAGACATAAATTAGCATAGATTTAGAATAAAACATGTAAAATTAACCATATATGAACAATCTTTATTGTTTATTCTAAGCAAAAATATTTTTGTGACAGGCTCGAATTAAGGTAACTAAAACTATTGATTTATCGATATAAATAGATATGATTACTTATTAATACCTTAGCAGAGCCAGATAAAATATTGGCTTAGAGATTAATCCCTCTTTAGAATAGGTTCGCAAATTGCCTCGAGCTATCGCATATTTAAGTCAAGCACTTAAAGACAACATCTCTGCATTTTTTATTATTGCAATGATTATTTTTGTCTGCGCATTGGCTGGAATATTTGGTAGACCCTTATCCTTTCTTGCCATTTTTTGGCCCGCAAATGCTGTTTTACTTGGACTTTTTTTAAGGTTTCATCGCTTAAAAAATATAGGTGGGTGGATTGGCGCATTCACTGCCTTTATGCTTGCAGATCTGATTACGGGAAACTCTTTTTTAATCACCTTCTTTCTGACTTTAGCCAATCTATCTCATGCCTTGGTCACATTAGGACTGATTCGATTTTTTAAACTGGATTATAAACAATATAATAAAGGCTTAACATTTTTATACTTATTTGCAATCAGTGCCTTTGGCGGTTGTTTAGCTTCACCAATCGTCGCAAGTTTAACGGTCCCTTATTTACCAAACACCTTTATGGTTATGGATAGAATCTGGATTGATTTTGGTATGTGGTGGACGGGAGAAATCCTCAATGTCATTGCCTTTTTACCGATTATATTGGCAATCCCTGATAAAAAAACCATTCAAAGCCATATCCAACAATTTAAACAACAGCCTTTTCAGTACGAAAAATTTCTTCCACTGTTGGGAGTCGTTTTATCCGTCATTCTGACCCATTTTTTTCTGGGTCCAGGTGCGATTATGTTCCCCATTGCAGCATTGGTTTGGGCTGCACTAAGCTATAACCTATTCTTTGTCTCTATCATTAACTGTATTGTGTGTATGCTGCTCTATAATGCATTGACTGCATATTATATTGCTCAGTCACCAGATGCCTATTTGGGCACCACACTGTCTGTACGCATCGGTTTAATGATGCTAGCTTTAGGACCTTTAACCCTTGCAATTATCAGTTTAAATCGCCAAAAGCTTTATCACCAAATCTTATACTTAGCCAATCATGATGGTCTCACTACCACACTCAATCGTCGTTATTTCTATGAAGAAAGTGAACGTACCATTGCAGAGGATGTTGAAAAGCAACAAGCACACAGTGTCACGATTTTGGTTTTAGATTTAGATCATTTTAAAAAAATTAATGATCAATATGGCCATGTGATTGGCGATTATGTTTTGCAAGAGTTTACCCATCAAGTCAAAGCACAAATTCGTGCTAATGATCTATTTGGTCGCTTAGGTGGAGAAGAGTTTGCTATATTATTAAAAGATCTATCTTTAGAACAAAGTGTTGCCATTGCACAAAGAATTTGTAATAGCGTTTTCAATACCCCGATTCATTTAGATGATCAGCGTAGCTTAAATATCAGCGTCAGTATTGGCTTAAGTTATCAGACTTTACCCTATTGCATACCTTTTCAACAGCTGATTAAACGGGCTGATGATGCTTTGTATTTAGCCAAGGAAAAAGGTAGAAATCAACTTTGTTTAGAAACCACGATCGAACAAAACCAAAAGATATTTGCCCAATAACTCAAAACAGCAAGGGAAAGCTATGAAATTTTCAGAATATATTCAATATGATGGTATCGGTTTAGCACAACTTGTACAAAACAAAGAAGTACAAGCACATGAATTATTAGAAATCGCAATTCAACGTGCTGAGCAGGTAAATCCTAAAATTAATGCGATCGTTATTCCGATCTATGAACACGCATTAAAAAATACCCAAAATTATGCGAATGGCCCCTTTTCAGGTGTACCATTTTTACTCAAAGATCTACATCAAGAATATGCGGGTGTCGCAACCTCATCTGGTTCTAAAGCATTTAAAAATGCTAAATATATTGCTAAAGAAAACTCAGAAATCGTCAATCGCTGGGTAAAATCGGGCGTGGTTACTTTTGGTTTAACCAATTCGCCAGAGTTTGGCATTAAAGGTATCACTGAACCTGAAGCTTGGGGCAGTTGCAAAAATCCGTGGAATTTAAAACACAATAGTGGCGGCTCTTCTGGAGGTTCTGCTTCTGGCGTTGCAGCGGGTATCGTACCAATTGCAGGTGCAAGTGATGGAGGCGGTTCTATTCGGATTCCTGCCTCGTATTGTGGCTTATTTGGCTTAAAGCCAAGTCGCGGACGTACACCTTGGGGACCTGAAATCAGTGAAGCAATGCATGGGGCTGCGATGCAACATGTATTGTGCAAATCAGTCCGTGACAGTGCAGCTATGTTAGATGCTACTCAAGGCTCAGATCGTACTGCTCTTTTCAATATCCAAAGCCCGACTGAACGCTACTTAGACATCATTGAAAAAGCCCCAAAACGTTTGCGAATTGGTTTTTCCACTGTTTCACCGATTGGAACCAAAGTTTCAAAAGATGCAGTACAAGCCATTCAAAAAACGGCCAAACTTTTAGAATCTTTAGGACATATTGTTGAAGAAGCAACGCCTCAAATTGACGGTATGGCGCTTGCCAAAGACTTTATTACCACATGGTTTAGCCAATGCGCTTATACAGTGAATCAAGTCAAACAGCGATTTGGTGCAACAGATCAAGATTTTGAATTAGATACACTGGCAATTGCCGCATTTGGTGCCAAAGCTTCTGCTGTGGACTATATCAACAATCTCAATAATTGGGGTGTTTATGTTGCAAGAATGAATCATTTCTTTGAGCGTTATGATTTATTTCTAATTCCGTCTACAGCTTCAATTGCACCGAAAAATGGCGAGGTAAAAACACCATCTTGGCAAGTTCCGATTTTAAAAGCCTTGCTCAAAGTTGATCAAGCCCACTTACTGGCAAAAGGTAAGCTGGTTGAGCAAATGATTAAAAATAATTTGCAATGGGTTCCATTTACCCAATTGGCCAATATCACGGGCTTACCTGCCATGTCAGTACCCTTATATTGGAATAAAGATAATATGCCCTTAGGTTCACAATTTATTGCACCTTTTGGACGTGAGGATGTGTTACTACAACTGGCGGCACAATTAGAACAAGCGCAACCTTGGGCAGCTAAATATAAAGGTATTGCGATATAAATTTTATCTGCATGAATATTCACATTAGACATCTGGTACTGGTGTGAATATTTTTTGAGAATAGCGTGGCATTGCAAGCTTTTCAATCATACATATTCATTTCTATAGAAGAGTATAATTTCCATAAGTTATAAAGTTTGCTTTCGTAAGACTATTCTTAATTCGCTACTTTAATCATCTATATAGAAATGAGAAACATCACGTAATTAATATACATCACGTAAGTAACGTTTTTGTTCAATCAACTGCTCAAACTGATCTTCACCTAAAATATCGATTAATACTGTTTCAACCCCTTGTGCCATCCCTTTTAAACTACCACAAATGTAAATTGATGCACCTTGCTCAATCCATTGTTTAAGTTGCGCTGATTTCTCCAATACACAATCTTGTACATATTTCTGATTATCTGTATCACGTGAAAAAGCATAATCAATTTGCGGCAGTACAGACTGTTGTTGCCATAGATTCAATTGATCTGCAAAGCCAAGGTCAATTTGGTACTGACGTTCGCCATAAATTAACCAGTTTTGCTGAAAAGACCATTCTGCGCGTTGTCGAATATGTGACATCAAGCCTGCAATCCCAGAACCATTTCCAATCAAAATAATAGGTTGATCATTTTGAACCAGATAAAATGCAGGATTTGAACGAACTCGACAAGAAATTTGCTCACCTAAAGCCAGTGCATGGGTAAGATAGCCCGAACCCAGCCCTAAACCTGTTTGATGAACTTCTCGTCTGACCACCAACTCAATCTGGCTTTGTGATGTAATACTGGCAATCGAATACTCACGAATCGGTAAGTCTTCTGCCTGTGCCAACCATTGCTCAAATGCCGTTGAATGCTGCATGGCATCAAATGAACGTAAATTCTTAAACCGCAATAATTCTATTGGATGATTAGCCTGAAACACATTTGAGTTTTGAAGATTAAAATGATCTAAAAACACCTTGATTTGTGAATCTGTATTGGCACATTGAATTTCAAGAATATCACCAGATTTCCAACATAATGCTTCAACTTGGGTAAACACAAGATGATACATTGGATGCCCTAAACTACCTTGATTTAACAAATGGCGTTCAGATAAAACCACAGAATGAAAAGGATGTTGTATCAATTGAACAGGTTGAGCTGAAAATTGCGGCAAAACTAGGTCAAGTTGAGTTTGCCACTCAGTCAAACCCATCGTAGGGTTAAGTTGATCAACACAAATCATGGGGAATAAAGCTTGTGCATGGTTTTCAGTTAACCATAAATCCAATTGTTTACCAAAATTACAGAAATTTGCATAATGTGAATCACCAAAAGCCAACACGACATACTCAATGTCATTTAAATCAAATGACTTTGTCATTACGTTTTTAACAAACTGACGTGCTAAATCTGGTGCATCCCCCTCACCATAAGTACTAACGATCCATAGAATCTTTAAGCTACGTTTAAATAAAGCGGCATTCACCTGTTCAATACTCAAGAACTGGACCAAATAGCCTGAAGCAGACAATTGCTGGGCTGTTTGTAAAGCAAAATTTTCTGTCTGCCCTGACTGACTTGCATATACAATCAAATATTCATCTGCATTTTGAGCTAAATTGCGCTTTGATTGAGGTCTAAATAAAAGCAACAGAAAAATGCCATGAAAAATAAACAAGATTGTTAAAAATATAAGTACAGTCAGTACAGCATGTGTCATTGTTCTAACCTTTTATACCACTGTCCAAACCAGAAGCATCAATAGCGCTAAGCTGAATACCGTCAAGAAAAGATGTGTTTTTAAGCGAGTCTTAATACTTAAAAATAGGATATAGCCTGCCAATGATAAGATCGTAATGATGATCGCACTGATATCAATCAACCAAGTCCATGCTTTACCCGCATTTTTTCCACGGTGCAAATCACTGATCAATGAAACGGTAGATGCGGGTTTAAGCGTAATTTCAGCTTGACCATTGTCTAAAGTGACCCAAATATCTGTTGAACCTGCTGGGCTTGCCAAATGAATCATGACTTCATTGTCCATGACTTCACCACTCTTATAACGACCAATGACTGCATGATGTTGTCGTAGATAATCTACGATTTGAGTGCTTGGATTCTCTTGGTCTTTAATTTGAGTCAGGACATTTTCAGGTAAGGTAATCGTTTCAGTATTTTCATCTGTTGCAGGGGTAAACCATTCAGGGTGGTTTAAAATTAATCCCGTAACAGCAAAAAAGATTAAGACAATAAAAGCAAAAGCTGATAACCAACCATGCACATAACGTGCATGGCGGTAAAAATCTCGACGTTGATACACAATTAAACTCTCATCAAAACTTTTATCAAAATTTTCATCAAAACGCTTATCCGAACAGGCATAGTCAGCAAATTAATTCACTTTCTGGAAATTCAGTTTGACGACACCAATTTCCTTTTGTGCAGGTAAATTTTGAGAGGAAGCTTTTGCTTTTACGTCCAAGTTAAAGGTTTGATAAGAATGATCACCATGCTCACGTGAAGCTTCAACATGTATTTGATACTGCCCTGCATCTACAGTTTTACCATTGTCATCTTTACCATCCCAAGCCAGTTTATAATTACCCGGTTGGCGTGACGGTTTAGCAACTGCATCCAAGTTCGTTATTTGACGACCATAACGGCGCCACCATACATAGTTTGAATTAATCCATTTCGGGTCTTTGCCCCAAGCTGCAAGTGTCCGAACTAATTTTTTATCACTGTCGGTCACCCAGATCGAAATATAAGGTGCACGATAATTTTCCACAACCAATTTGGGAATAACCAAATCGATCACCGCTTGATAACCTGCGGGCCATTTTGCTGAAGCATTTGCTGCAACATTATGAAAATCTGCTTGCTGTGGAAGTTGAACCAACGCATTCCAACCTGTGCTTTGATACGTTTCACCCGTTGAAAGTGTCAGTTGAGCTTCATAACCGAGCAAAGATTCGATCAGTTGCATGCCTTCTGCTGGCTTCATCACAGTCAAGGCTGTTGCTAAAGCATCTGCATCCGCAGCACATTTTCCAACAACTACACATTGTTCAACATGTTGGATTGGCAAACCTGAATATGGATCTAAAAGATGAGATTGACCAGCCAAACTACGATAACCCTGACCACTGAATGCGACCGCTTGGTCTTTTAAGTTTAAAACTTGGCTTGGTGCTAGATTGTCATAGTGATTAAAGGCATCTTGTACACCAACATTCCAACCCGCTTGATTGGGTGAGGTTCCCCAAACGCGCATGTCACCACCGATATCCAGTAAAATACCTTTTAAATTAGGGACCGCTTGACGTGCTGCAATTAAAGCTCGATCAATAATATAGCCTTTTGCATAGCCATCTGGTGCAAAAGTAACTGAGCTATCCATTTTCACACTTTTTGTTTTTTCATCCAAACGAACACTGTTGTCTTGCAACTGCGAAAGCAATTGATCACGTGTACTTTGATCAATTTCAAGCACCCCATTGGCCTGTTGCCACATTACGATCAAATTGCCTAAACGTGCATCAAATGCGCCACAGGTTTTACCACGCCAAGCTTCACATGCAGCGATGACTTGATACAAATCCGAAGATGCTGTGAGCTGTTTTTGTTGGTTGAGTTGCGAAATTTCACTGTCATTTTGCCAAGTTGATAACACTTGATTCAAATCAGAAATTTCTTTTTCGATTGCAGCTGTTGCACGTGCAGCATCTTGTTGCGAAGTTCCAGTAATCACCACATCTAAAGATGTACCCAAAACATGATCACGATGGAAATGATGGCTTTCCAATTCAACATGGTTATTGCTTGTAGCAGAAACCTGTACTGTTTCTGCATAACTATGTAGTGGAGATATCAGTGCTAATGCCATGACCAGAGGCGAAAGACGAAATACAGCACGAGTTGAGGGTGAACGTCTGCTTGATGAGGACATACGGATAGTCTCTGAATTTTGTTAAAATAATATTGATAATGATACTTGTTATCAAGTACATTATGTAAAATATTTTAACTTAAGTTTACAGGACGCTTGAAATGAATCAATGGCTCAAAATTGCCTTGCTATCTGCATTACCCGCTGTTGGTTCTGCGCATACCATCAGCCCTTTTATTCTCCCTGAAGTTTTTGATACCAGCGCATCACAAAATATAAGCTTCCAGAGTTCACTAACCTTAGAAAAGTTTTTTGTTCCCAGCATTAACTTTAAAACCAGCTATCTCCTTACAGATCCTAAAGGTCAGCAAATAAAAATAAATCCTGCTGCCGAATTAAAACGCTTTAATGTTGCTGAGTTTGATCTTCCAAGTGAAGGGACTTACCGTATCCGTACAGATAATGCTTTAGGGAATAGTAGTAAATACGCCCTTATAGATGGTCGTTGGTTACGTATCCGCCCTGTACGTCCGCAAAATGCAAATGCTCAAGCGCCTAAATCTGAACAACAAAAAGCCGATGCTGAAAAAAAACCAGTAACACCACCACAACCGCCACGTTCAGTTTCAGCAGACCAAGTCCCTGCAAATGCACAAACCTTAGAGGTTAAAAACAATATTATTGCTGAAAGCTTTGTCACCAAAGGCAAACCAAGCCCTGTTCCAGCAGTCAGCAATAAAGGATTTGAAGTTAAGTTTTTAACCCATCCAAATGAATTGTTTGCTGGTGAATCATTAAAAGCGCAGATTTTACTCAATGGCAAAGCTGTACCAAACCTTGAAGTTGATGTGTTTAAAGGCGCCAGTAGTTATGAAACCAGTGCACAACGTGAACAACCACATGTAAAAACCAATGCAAAAGGTGAAGTGGAAGTTAAATTTGAAAAACCTGGAATTTATTTGATTACGACTTCTTATCCAGAAGCTAATCCTGACAATAGCAAAAAGCCAGAAAGTGAAATTTTTACTTATGGTCTAACCGTTGAAGTTGCTGAGTAAATCCTATTAAGATCTTAATTTTTATTTAATAATTAGTATATTTATTAAGCTCTTTCACAAGTGTTTTTAAAAGCATAAATCAACATAAAAGCACCCTCATCCTAGCCTTCTCCCAGAGGGAGAAGGAACTTTCAATACAAATATGATTCAATTCAAATGATCATTTTTCAATCCATCAAAGAGACCGAATCAAAATTTAGAATAATAATCAATTAGATAGATATAAAAACCTGCATTATGCTAAAGTTAAAAGACTTTAGCATTTTTTTGCATAAGCAAATCAACAATCAAGACAACCACTTATACAAAAAAGTCATAAGATATGCCTGTTTTTTGATATCTGGCAATATAAGTCATGTTTGGTCCTGTTGAGTTTATTCTAGCTGGCGTTTTAGTCGGCTTCTGTGTAGGTATTACTGGTGTAGGCGGTGGTTCACTTATGACCCCCATCCTGATTAGTTTATTTCGAATAGAACCCCACATCGCAATCGGAACAGACCTACTCTATGCGGCTATTTCTAAGTTTTGTGGCTCGATGGTTCATGCTAAAAAACTGAATATCGTTTGGCCGATTGTTCTCTGGTTAGCCTTAGGCAGTGTCCCTGCTTCATTTATCACCCATTGGGTTTTAGACAATTACCTCAGCAGTTCAACACACTACAAAGCCATTTTAACCATGGTGTTAGGCTTTATGCTGACCATAACAGGCTTGTCTATCGTGTTCCGTTCTAGAATTGAAAAATTCTTTGCCAAATTTCGTGCAGAAAAACAAGATTTTCATGAAGCCAATAATTTCAACATTGAAGGCAAACGCACTTATGTTGTGATTATGGGGATTGTACTGGGCGTATTCGTGACCCTTTCTTCTGTAGGTGCTGGCGCATTTGGTATCATGGCACTGATCCTCATGTTTCCCAATTTACCGATGATTCGTATCATCGGTTCCGATGTGGTACATGCTGTTTTGTTAACCTCTGTTGCTGGGTTTGCACATATGACATCTGGCAATGTAGATTTTCATCTGCTTGGATGGTTGCTGGTGGGCTCAATTCCTGCAATTGTGGTGGGGACCTTGATCAGTTCTAAAATGCCAGAAAAAATGATTCGCAAGGTTTTGGGGATCACCCTATTTGCCTTGGGTATTAACTTTATCTTAAACCCAGTTAAATCCAAACCTGTAGAAAAACCACAGGCTGCAATGGTGATGCCATCCGTCCAACAACCGCAGGTTTAAAATTAAGCTTTTATTGATAACTAATAATTATGAATTGACCGTAAAGTTTTAATGATTTATTTATGACAAAACTTCGGCCAATTCGTGTTATATTCTGACCACTAAAAATACTTTCTGTATGTTTCTAATACCCAGTGACGGCAATGAATACATTAAATTCAAATCCAATTACTCAATCAGATATTGATGACGTGAATGTCCAAAGCATTCAAACGCTGGTAACCCCAGCGGAACTTAAAGCTGAATTACCATTAAATGAAAATGCCTACCAAACTGTACTTCATGGTCGGGAAACTGTTCGTAATATTTTAGATGGTAAAGATAAACGTCTATTTGTTGTGATTGGTCCTTGTTCTATTCATGACCCTGTTGCAGCACATGATTATGCAAATCGTTTAAAAGTATTAAGTGAAAAAGTAAAAGATACTTTATATATCATCATGCGTGTTTATTTTGAAAAACCTCGTACAACCGTTGGTTGGAAAGGTTTGATCAATGATCCAGATATGAATGATTCTTTTAATATTGAAAAAGGTCTACGTTTAGGTCGCAAACTATTGCTTGAGTTAAACGATAAAGGCTTACCTTGTGCGACTGAAGCGCTTGACCCGAACTCACCACAATATTACCAAGATCTTATTTCATGGTCTGCAATTGGTGCACGTACAACGGAAAGCCAAACGCATCGTGAAATGTCTTCTGGTCTTTCTTCACCTGTAGGCTTTAAAAACGGTACAGATGGTGGTTTAACCGTTGCAACCAATGCCATGCAGTCTGTTAAACATGGTCATAGTTTCTTGGGTTTAAATAACGAAGGCCAAGTTTCAGTGATTCGTACCAGCGGTAACCCTTATGCACACGTTGTATTACGTGGTGGTAATGGTAAGCCGAACTATGATGCGGGCTCTGTTGCTGAAGCGGAAAATGCGTTAGCAAAAGCCAAAGTAAGCAATAAAATCATGATTGATACCAGTCATGCTAACTCAAATAAAGATCCGTATTTACAACCGCTTGTGTTGAAAAATATCACCGAACAGATTTTAGATGGCAATAAATCTATTGTCGGCATTATGGTTGAAAGCCATATTAAAGGTGGACGCCAAGATATTCCTGAAAATCTGGCTGATTTAGAATATGGTAAATCGGTGACTGATGGTTGTATCGATTGGGAAACCACTGAAAAAGCGCTTCTGGAAATGGATGCAGCTTTAAAAGAAATTTTACCAAATCGTTAATTAATATAAAAACGCCATCTACATAGATGGCGTTTTTGTTTATGATGTTATTAAACATTTTCTGTAAGAATGCTATGAACGAACTTGAACAAGAACTCTGTCAAATCGCAAACTTCCAGTTTGTCCATGAACACTTACTGACTTCAGGTCAGCCGAGTGCTGAACAACTGAAACAGATTAAAGAATACGGCGTAGATACAATCATCAATCTGGCATTTACAGATGCCAGCTTACACCTTGAACATGAAGATAAAATCTGTGCTGAGTTTGGGCTCAACTACATTCAAATTCCAATCCATTGGGATACACCAGCAGATGATCAATGCTTATTTGTGTTAGATTTGATCGCGCATTTGGTACAGGAAAAAATTGTTTGGGTACATTGTGCAAAAAATATGCGGGTGAGTTGTTTGATGTATTTATATCGCCAATATTATATGGATATCGATATGCCAACCGCACAAGAGTTGATGCATCAAATTTGGGAACCCAATGAAACTTGGACCGGTTTAATACATGCTGTTGCCTTACAACTGCAAGGGCGTAAAGCCACTGAAGATTTACAACACTCTTTGATGAATGCGGATCAGTTTTCTTAAACCAGCATAACAACAGTTCAATCATTGATATATTTAAGTAAAATCATCAACATGAACAAAAATAAGCGCCTTATGGCGCTTATTTTATTGTGATAACTTAATGTTTGATTTGCTTACTTGATCAATGGTTACTTGATTAGAAGCTGCTTGATCAAAGCTAAATTTTCAGCACGGGTTGCAGCCAAAATCAAACTGTTATTGGCAGTAAGATTTGTCCATTTTTGATTCCCGCCAGTACCGCAATTATAACTAATCAAACGTGCTCGGTTATTGCTTAAATAGCCATATTCCAAATCAAAACATTTGGAACCTTGCTCGATACGTTGCAGTGTGGCATTCATCGCCCACACTTGGCTTGCTGCATCATGGTTACATGAGCTTAGATTAATCACCCCACCCTGATTGGCTAAACACTGATCCATATATTTTTTGCTGTGGATTTTACCCATTGCATCGTAGATCCACTGTTCAGTGTCATCACCCGTACAGCCACTCTTACCACTGATATAGGCATTCAATTTGCCATTAGCCAGTGTTTCAACTTTTAGACAATTTGTCCCATTTTTAATACTGGAAACATGGTTTAAATTGAAATCAGTACTTAGTTCCAACTTTGCCACAAACTGATTAAATGCCTCAATTGCTTCTACATTGCCACTTTCAAGATCAGTTCGATATGCATTTATCCAACGATTTAAACGATAAAGTTTAATTTGCTGTTGGGTATAACGGACCATTTCTGTTTGCGCGTCCGCTGACAATTCAGTTTTAAATTGACGATAAGAGTCAAATAATAAGCGTGAATCCGCATCTAGGCTGACCACCTCTTTACCTTTATTATTCAGCAAAGCTTGTTCGAGTTGTGGCATTTCAAGTGTTCTTAATGCCGAATACTCTGCTTCTTTACCAATAGAAACAAAAGGTGCCATTGCTTGTGTAGTAACAGGAATATTGATATTCGACAATTTCACTGCTTGCTGACCTGCTTTTTGGCAGTAAAGATCAACATTTTGAGGTGTATCACTTTGCGCAAGGTTGATATGGAATTTGTTGGCATTGCTACCTGAATTTACCCGTTGTGGAGCAAGTGCAATATTTTCTACTTTGTTGGCATACTGCACATTTAACCAACAACTTGCAGCTGTGCCAGTCGTGTTGGCCTGAGGTAAATTAAAGACATTGCCCCAATTACCTCGTGCCGCAGGATAAATGATTCCCACCTGATTAACTGGATCATAGCCACCTAAAATCGTATAAACAGGCACACTAAACAAACGTGGTTTTAAAAAGTTACCATCGGCACTGTTATACCAAACATTGCCTGAGTTTGGTGTTTTTGGTTGTGCATCTACCATTTCACGTGTTGCTGCATTCCATTTTTTATAACCTGTCGTAGAGTTTGGATCCCACACGTATTTATCAAAAGCAGGTTGAATTTTTAACCACATACTATAACCAGTATAGTGGGTATATTTGGAAATCGAGCTAGCGCTAGATCCACCACTCATGGCATCCCAACCATAGGCATAGAGATTTTGGAAGTTTGGTACACCATTACTGCCATCCCCTAAATTGGTATTGCCCCAATTTAAATTGCCACGCATTTTATTTCGAAATGCAATGTATCCCCAGCCGCTGTCCGCATGGTGTGCAGACCAGAAATAATTTGTGGGACTTCCACTAGTTTCGACTGAGCCAGGATAATGCCCTAAACCATAGTGATGCCCGATTTCATGGCTAAATTCATTCCCCACCGAATCGATCAATGTCAAAATACCATTTCCACCGCTTAAGCCATGATTGGACTCACCATTGGCATATTTACCTCTGGCATGATGAATCACCACACTTTGAGTCACTTGTGGTTGCTCTTGGCTTTGCATCGATGAACTGGTGACACCCCAGTTCGCTAAGTTAATTCCAACACTAAATGTCGATTTAGCGGTGTTTTCACGCATATCTCCATCATAGACGCCACCATTGGTTGCACTGACAGAATCGTAAATGACACCACTTGCAACCATGACCCGATTAAGCTTCATTTCATCGTATTTGCTGACTATCATTTTTGCAGCAGGGATGGTTTGGAAATAATCGGTTCCTGCTTTTTCAGGTTCCAACAGCATATAGTGACCATTGGATTTAGGTGCATCAGTCAATAAACCTAAACGAATACTTTGCACCACCAACTCGCCTGGTGCGGCAAAATCAATATCTGTCCCAGCTAAAGAACCACTGCGATTGTTTACAGAGTCTAGAATACGGATGGATAATCCTGAACGTACCTCATCCCACTTTAATGCTACTGACCATGCCTGTTTAGAATACATTACCCGCGCTCGATCATCCTGATTAGATTGATCTGAAGCAGCAAGACGTGAAGGCTCTTTTAGATTTACGGTACGTATCAGTTGGTTACCTTGATAGATTTCCGCTTGTAATTTATCAACATCTCCCATCGAAACCAAAGGTGTAACCAATAACAATGCATCTTTCTGCGTTGTTAAGCGTGGCATTTTATCCTGTTCATTATTCTTCGGGTTTACCACATGACTTTGGGCAAACTGTAGCATTGCAGCAAAGTTACCATTTAAATCATTGCGCAATAAGCGATTTCCACCCTGTGCATTAAAATCATAAAAGCCTAATACACTGCTTGAGATTTTATTTTTAACTGGTTCTGGATATTTTTCTACTACAGGTGGTGTTGTGCCTGTACCACCATTTGAGCCACCCGAACCGCCCTCAGGAGGCTGAGTCGTACCACCGTTTGAACCGCCCGAACCATTCTCTGGAGGTAAAGTCGTACCGCCATTTGAACCCCCTGAACCGTTGTCTGGGGTTTCTGGTGTACCATCTCCAGGTAACTCATTTGTACCATCGCCAGGGTTTTGCGGTATATTCGATGGCTGATCATTTGTAGAATGGCTATCACTACCGCCCCCACATGCAATAAGCATTGCTGAAAGCGTACAAATTGTTAAATATTTAAACCGTAATTGCATCACATATCTTCCCCATATTTATAACGACTTATCTCTATCCTTAGTTTCTGAGATTAAATTAAAATAATTATATATTTCAATTATTTAAATATATCATATTGTTTGTAATCATGTGATTTTTATTTAAAAATATAAAAAGGACATATTGCTCTAAATTTTACTTTTATGGATTTATTGAGTTTTAGGTTGTTATTTATCGGCACCGTGGTGCTATCACGTGGCGACAGGGATATCGCCAATTGTGTGTGGGTATGCGGGGATACAGATTTAGTAGCGCAAGATGGGGCATCGCCTACACAAAGGGAGAAGGAGCTTTCAATATCAATATGATTCGCTCAACATAATTATTTTTTAATTTAAAAAGCAACTATTGCTGAAACTCTCGTATCGACAATTCACCACGTTCGCCTCGCCAAATCCATTTTAAATGACTATCTGCAAAACGCTCGCCTTCAAACCAAACAAATAGGCCTTCCATCATCTCTGGCCAGTCACTTTGACTGATTTCAGTACGTTTTGAAATCACCGCAATAATCGCAGCAAGAATCGTATCGTGGCTCACAGCCAAACTAATCCCGTTGTTTAGCGTAGGATGTGTTTCATAGATTAATTCAAGCACATCCACCACACCCGTAATCGGATGTTTCATACCAGGTAAGGCATTATTTACAAAACTATTGATAAAACCTAAAGCACCTTGTGCTCTAAAATAAGGAGCAGCCTGTTTAATATCCAGCACAAAGCTTCCCGGCTCAACCAATAAGCCCTTTTCTACAATTTCGATGTGATGGGTATTCGGATAAGGAGAAATTCCATCAGCGCCTTGAATCATCAAAGCCGCGGTATCGACACAACGCTGAATGGGGCTTGAAATACAATGTTGGATTACTCGATCCGTATTTTCAATCAAATAACAACCCCAAGCTTGCGCTAAATCACGACCTTGGGAAGTTAATTGCAGATCATAACCTGCCAGCCCCTGCCCATTCACAACCTCACGAATTGAATGACGCGTGAATAAGGTTACAGGTGTTTTCGCATCGGGCAATAAATCTATTGCTTTTAGCATACTGTTCGGCAATAAATCTAAGGCCATATCAACTTAAAACTCATTTTTTATACAAGCTTACTATAACATATGCAGCCAAGCGCTCAATCTAGGGTCTGTTAACATTTCATAAATGGCTTGCGTTGTAGGTTAAAATTGAGCAGGCAAGGCATGAAACGAAGAGAATAGCGAGACTATTTTCGAGTTTCATAACGTAGGCTGAGATAATTTTAGCCACAACCTTTCGGGACTAGCGTGTTTTTTGCCGCTACGTCGTTACGAACTACTCATTTAGAATGACTAAATTTCATAATTCGCTCCTAGTATCGCCTAAAAAACACACGTAGTCGCAAACATAGACGAATTGTCAACAGACCCTAATATCAAAGTGTTAAATTATCTATAAAATGCATATCTATATCAGATTAAAAGCTCACATTGCTTAATGCTTCTAAAGCAATTTCTTTATTTTCGACATTCCGAAATGCGATAAACCCATCATTTAACACCGTATCACGTTGATTATAGGTAAATGGTACCGCAGCTAAACTCAGTAATCCGCCACCAATACTTTCCAATAATCCTTGTCCTGCACTGGTATCCCACTCAGAGGTAGGATGAAATCTTGGATAAATATCAATTTCGCCTTCAAGCATCATACAAAACTTATAGGCACTGCCCGCCTCGCGTCTAATGACAGGCGATTCTTGCTCAATATAATCAATATATTGCTGATACTTTGGATTTTTACTGCTATGGCTTAGTCCAATTTGAATTGCATCTTCCTCTACAGCTTTAAACTTGCAATAACGTTCCCAAGTACGATGAATAAAGCAATATTTATAAGGCAATTCTGTTAAATATCCCAAATACATCACTTGCTCTGTCGGTACAGCAATGATTGAAAATATGGTTTGGTGGTTGTGAATTAGACTTAAATTAATCGTAAATTCATCACGTTCATGAATAAATTCTTTAGTTCCATCCAAAGGATCCAGCATCCAACAGATATTCCATGTATGTCGTTGAGAATAATCGCTCTCTTCTGATAGCACTGGAATTTCAGGGGTGATTTTCGCCAGTTGTTCTATTAAATAGGCATTCACTTTTAAGTCAGCTTGGGTAACAGGTGACTGATCATCCTTTTTATCAATATTAAACGCATTTCCAGCACAATAATTTTGGTATTCCTCGAGCAAGATTTGACTTGCAGATGCCAAAACTGGAACTAATTTTAAAATTTGTTCATCTTGTGGTGCTTGAGTGGTAATAAACATTGATCCGACCTGTAGGATGTCTGATTTTTGTCCACAAGCCTACCATTTTTTTATGTTGAGTGCATGAAAACAATAGCTTTTAATTAATAAATATCCTGAGATTGGCGTGATAAAAAGCAAAATCTATTTGTCTTTTACACTCTCTAACGACTTGCCTAATCTGATTATCTACATTCAATCGAATATTTAACCTAGCAAACTCAAAAGAAGTCCACTCATTGATTAATCATAATTGAAAATTTATACTCACAATGCAGGAGCAAGGACTTCCCGATGGCTTGATGATTCAATGCACAGGGTTCCTGCCGTTGGGTTTAATAGCATTGCTAACCTGTTGCCAGAACCTGTAACCAGCCAGTGGGCAACCGAAAGAACGAAGGACGCCACCCCAAAGACCCACTTTTTTAAGTGGGTCTTTCTTTCTAAATTACTTGTTATTTATTTTTAGTCATAAAAAACCTCCCTAGAAGAGAGATTAAATTAATTATTTCTTACCATGGGCAACTTTCTTTTTCCCCATTAGCAACCCGTTCATACTTCGGAAAATGCCTTTTCCACATACCTGTCACCGCCACCACATCGACTCTTACACTGCTCGAATCTGTAGCTTTAGTCAAATCCAAATCTAAAACATAATTCTTTGGTGATAACCCACCATAAATCGAATACTTGATATGATTACCATTTTTAGACTTATCAAAACCTTGATCTACCCCAACTTGTGCATGGTTTAAATAAATCTTTGCATTATTTAGTGTGTAGTAACATTTATCTAAAAACTCATCAAAATTTCTTTCAACAACATCTAAATCCCTATTTACATTAAACTGGTATCTAGTGGTACTTTTTGTTTGAAGCTCTTGAGAGCTTTTAGGCAGGCTAACACAAGCTGTCAAAGTAAAAACAAGTGGAATGATTAAAATTAGTTTCATGATTTTTTTAATTTTACTTTACTGATTTATAGTAAACCAAACTAGCATTGATTACCTATATTTTCCAGCCCTCATCAACATTCCTTACAAAATCATAAATCCACTTCACTCACTTTTCACATTCTTTTTTAAATGTCCAAGTTGAATTAACTGAATCTGCAAATTGATTATTCACAATTGAAAATTTATACTTGTCAACGCATGGGCGAGGACTTCCCGATGGCTTGATGATTCAATGCACAGGGTCCGTGCCGTTGGGTTTAATAGCATTGCTAACCTGTTGCCACAACCTGTAACCAGCCAGTGGGCAACCGAAAGAACGAAGGACGCCGCCCCTAACAGGTCTTTTTTGACACTGAGTAGGATAAAAGAATCATGGTAACAGTGAAGTCTTTATTAGAAGCTCAGTTTATGGGCTTTTATTTTTTCTGTATTCCTCTTCAATATTCTTTACACGCTCATTAATCGACTTCACTCACATTTCACACTCGTTTTTGAATGTCCAAGTTGAATTAACTGAATCTGCAAATTGATTAATCACAATTGACAATTTATACTCACGATGCAGGAGCAAGGACTTCCCGATGGCTTGATGATTCAATGCACAGGGTTCCTGCCGTTGGGTCAGTTTTAAACTGGTCTGTTTGCGTTAAGGTAACTCCCTAGCAGACCTAAAGAACGAAGGACGCCGCCCCTAACAGGTCTTTTGACACTGAGTAGGATAAAAAGAATCATGGTAACAGTGAAGTCTTTATTAAAAGCCCAATTTATGGGCTTTTATTTTTTTCACAACCCCATTAAGCACCACATCCAAACATAATAACAACTCTATTCGACCTTCGCTTTCCATTTATAAAATGTAGCGGAACTCATGCCATGTTCACGACACAGATTAGGAATAGGGGTTCCTGATTCGGCTTGCTTCAAAATACTCATGATTAGGCTGTCTGAATATTTAGATGTTTTCATAGAAAATCTCCTTCAACAGGATTATTCGATTTTCTACTTTTAACTTCAATTATTTTTAGGGGGGATTACCGTAAACTCTCAAGTATGCTTTAGCAACAACACTCATAGCTGAAATTCTATGACGTCAAGACTGATTTTAAACGTTGTCTTTTTATCTTCGCATTTACTACAATCAAATAGTCACTGTCAGTTACAACATCGACTTTCTCACGAGCCTTTCCATTACTGGATTTTAACCAACAATCACTGAATGCTATGATTTTTTCAGTCCAAATACTTTATACTTATAAAAGCAATTTAAAAAATTATGTACACACATATGTACATAATTTTTCTTTTAACCTAAATAACTTTCTTAAACTTTGAAAGTGATTAATGGCCTTTAATATACAGTTAATTTATTAAAAATGAACTCGTTTTACAATTTCAGATGAACTTTGTTAAACTTTAAAAAACTTTGGAGTTCCTTGAATGCAAAAACCGATCATCTTTTTTGACATGGACGGTACACTCCTTGATTTAGCTTTTGATGATCTGATCTGGAACACAAAACTGCCTGAACGGCATGCAGAAACCCATCAATGTAGTTTAGAGCACAGTCAAAACATTCTAAATGCATTTTATCAACAACATAATCATACCCTCTGCTGGTATTCTTCAAAATATTGGTCTGAAAAAGTTGGGGTTGATGTCCTACAATTACAATATGATTTTAAAGATAAAATCACCCCAAGAACTGGCTGTTTTGAATTATTAAAACAATTAAAAGCACAAGGTTATCGTTGCTGGTTACTGACCAATGCAGATTGTGCTGGCTTAAAACTTAAACTTGAAAATGTTGATCTCAGCCCTTATTTTGAAGTAATGATCAGTAGTGAAGAAATTGGCTATTCCAAAGAGTTTATTGAGTTTTGGCAAATCCTTCAGCAAAAGCATCCATTTGATCCACAAAATGCATGTTTTGTGGATGACACCATTCCTGTATTAAAAGGTGCTGAAAAGTTTGGTATAGCGCACTTAATCACGATTACCCAACCTTCCAGTGGTCGTGCTGCGCGTCATCAATTAGAATTGGAATACCCTGCAATCAATCATTTAACTGAACTTTTACCATTACTGAAAAACGTAGCGTTAACAAATTTACAGTCAACAGATTTAGAACATAAGGATGTCGATGTCAAAACAGCCTGAGAAACAACAACTTGAAACAATGCGTGTAGACAAATGGCTTTGGGCTGCACGTTTTTTTAAAACACGCTCTATTGCCAAAGATGCAATCGAGGGTGGTAAAGTTCATCACAATAATGAACGTGTTAAAGTCTCAAAAGAGATTCGTGTTGGAATGGAGCTCACCATACAACAAGGTTTTGATCGTAAAACGGTAGTGATTAAAGCACTCTCCGTTGTTCGTGGCGGCGCACCGATCGCCCAACAACTTTATGAAGAAACTGAGGTGAGTGTGGCACGTAGAGAGTTGATTTCATCCCAAAGAAAATTGCATAATCTAGCGCGCCCTGATCATCGACCAAGTAAAAAAGATCGACGACAAATTAGCAAATTTAAACAAGAAAATGATCAACAATTTGACCAATCTTGGTCCTATGATGATGACTGAATTCGTTTAGGTTGGGTACGACATCTTATGTCGTACAAATGTTTTTTAATATAGAACCATTTTTTATTTTCTGTCACTATTACTGCCGTGGACGAAAGATCAAATTTAATGACATCCACTTAAGATATTAGTGATATTACATCGTTTGAGGTTTACGAGATGGATGATAACAAAAGCAAGGCACTGAATGCGGCACTGAGCCAAATTGAGAAACAATTTGGTAAAAACACAGTGATGCGCTTAGGTGATAACACTGTTCAAGCGGTTGAAGCGGTTTCTACAGGCTCTTTAACACTTGATATTGCATTGGGTATTGGGGGCTTACCAAAAGGTCGTATCGTTGAAATTTACGGTCCTGAATCTTCTGGTAAAACGACAATGACGCTACAAGCCATTGCGCAATGCCAAAAAGCAGGTGGAACATGTGCCTTTATTGATGCGGAACATGCTTTAGATCCACAATATGCACGTAAACTTGGGGTAGATATAGATAACCTTTTAGTTTCACAGCCAGATAATGGTGAGCAAGCACTTGAAATCGCAGATATGTTGGTTCGTTCAGGTGCAGTCGATATGATCGTTGTCGACTCTGTAGCAGCGTTAACCCCTAAAGCCGAAATTGAAGGCGAAATGGGTGACTCTCACATGGGGCTACAAGCACGTTTGATGAGCCAAGCTTTACGTAAAATCACAGGTAATGCCAAGCGCTCAAACTGTATGGTTATCTTCATTAACCAGATTCGTATGAAAATTGGGGTGATGTTTGGTAGCCCTGAAACCACAACTGGTGGTAACGCATTGAAGTTCTATGCTTCTGTACGTTTAGATATTCGTCGTATTGGACAAGTTAAAGAAGGCGATGAAATTGTAGGTTCTGAAACCAAAGTCAAAGTTGTGAAAAACAAAATGGCGCCTCCTTTCCGTGAAGCACTTTTCCAAATTATGTATGGTAAAGGTGTAAATCACTTAGGTGAATTGGTTGATCTTGCAGTTGGACAAGAACTTGTACAAAAAGCAGGTGCTTGGTACTCATATCAAGGCGACAAAATCGGTCAAGGTAAAAACAATGTCATTCGACATTTAGAGGAAAACCCTCAATTGGCTCAAGAACTTGATCGTATGATTCGTGAAAAGCTTTTGACTACTGCCAATGCTGCACCAGCAGAAGAGAAAGAAGAAGAGCCTGACTTTTTAGATGTTTAAATTCAAACTTTATTTTTAAGTATATCAAGCACCTTTCGAGGTGCTTTTTTATGCTTAAAACCAAATTAAACAACAGTCGTTTTGATTTAATATAAATTTCAGTTATAACTAAGCTAAAGCCGTATGAATCAGATTCTTTCATTATTATGTATAAAAAAATCAGAACAATCACTGAATTTTTATTTTTTCGAGCTCCACGAATTCAAAAAAATAAACTCAAACAACACTTTCAAAATAAAACCATTTTAATTACAGGGGCAAGTTTTGGGATTGGTGAAGCATGTGCAAGGCTGTTATCTAATACACAATGCACGCTTGTGCTGATTGCACGCAGTACAGATAAGCTTATACAACTCAAAAGTGAATTAGAATCTTATTCATGCCATATTGAAATCATCTGCGCAGATTTATATCAATCCGATGCCGCAGAAGATATTTTTCAAAGCCTAAAAGCACGCAATATTCAGATTGATGTATTGGTCCATAATGCAGGAAAATCAATTCAGCGCTCTGTTTGGGATAGCTTGGATCGCCCACAGGATATCAATCGAACCATTGCGATTAACTATATCAACCCTGCCCAACTCACCCGTTTATTGTTAGCTGATTTAAAACACAAGCAAGGACAAATTATTGTGGTTTCAACCATCAATGCCAAACTATTTGCCCCGCCATTTTGGTCAACCTATCAAGCTTCGAAAACCGCAATGCAACAGTGGATTCTTGCCATTCAACCAGAATTGGCGGTTCATGAAGTACACGCAGGCTTAGTCTACTTGCCCTTAGTCCGTACACGAATGATTTTACCCACCAAACAATATCAGCAAATGCCGGCGATGCAAGCAAAAGACGCTGCTCAAGCGATTCTTGCGTGCCTAATTTATCGTAAACGACAATGGCAACCATGGTGGCTAGGAATTGCACAGATTAGTTCAATATTGTTGATCACACCGATTTATTATTTCTATAAACATTTACTCAAGCGAAAGTTATAAGATGAAATGGATCTTTTGGTTAAGATGGTGCATAAGTTTATGCTATAGCACTATTCAACATGGTATTCATTTATATAGTATTTTAGATTCACAGACACGTATTCAAAAAGATAAAACAGCATTTATTATTGATGATCGTCAAATTAGCTTTTTAGAATTAAAATGTAGAACTGACCAACTTATTTGTGAATGGCAAAAAACACATAAGCAAAAGCAACTTCCGCAACAGATTGGTTTAATGATGCAACAAGACCTAGATAGCTTGGCGGCCTTGTTTGCACTGAGCCGTTTAGGTAAAGATATCATTATTGTTAACCCCAGCCTCGTACAGCATAAACTTCAAGCTTTAATTGACCAGAAACAACTGCATCTTATTGGCGGTTTAGATACATTCACTCAACTCAATATCCAAAATTTTACGCTTATTCCTCCACCAAGTACTCAGCAGAAATTTCGTATAAAACCGACTTATTTTAATAAAATAAGTGTCTGTTCTTCTGGTTCAACAGGAATTCCTAAAGTTGCGACAAGGCAATCTAAACCACTACAAAGTTTACCTTTGTTAGACCTCATGCTCAGGAAACTAAAATTTTTTAAAATTAAGCAAATTTTTGTGATGACATCACTCTGCCATGCGGCAGGTTTAACTGCGAGTTTGATGGCGCTGAGCTTTCATAAAACTGTGATTTTGCAAAAACGTTTTGATCCGCAATCAGCCAAGCAACTGATTAAACACCATCAAATTGATTGTTTAAACTTAGTGCCCACTATTTTATACCGTTTAATTGAACTGAACGCTCCTCTGTGCTCAGTTCAATACATCATTACAGGTAGCGCGCCTTTAAGTGCGAATTTAGTCAAACACGCCCTACAGCACTATCCTCAGATACAACTGTTCAATCTCTATGGCAGCTCTGAAAGTGGAATTAACCTCTTGGCAACAACAGCTGATTTAAAACGAAATCCTGAAAGTATTGGAAAAGCTATTCAAGGTGTACAAATTAAAATTGTCGATTCTACGGGTCAGCCTTTAGAAAATGGCAATATCGGTATCTTATGGAGCAAATGTGCTTGGTCAATTACACCGAATCAATGGCTACAGTGCGGTGATTTAGCCGTACAAGATGCTGAAGGTTATTATTATTTAAAAGGTCGCTCTGATGATATGTTAATTTGCGGTGGAGTAAATGTTTACCCGATTGATTTGGAAAATATTTTATATACCCATAGCGCAATCAAATTTGCACGCGCTTATGCTATAGATGATGCTGATCTTGGACAATGCTTGGCAGTAGACATTATTCTCAATCAGGTACTCAATATTGAAGAATTACAATTATGGATTAGCGGCCAAACTCCACGCTACCTTCGTCCTAAATCAATTCGAATCATTGATCGAATAGAAACGGACAGTATCGGTAAACCAGTTTAGACGTTATTAAGCTCCGACATGAGGTGTTTTAAATCAAAATTTAAATCCTGATATCTGCTTATCTTCCCCTTTATACTCCCTTATATCCTCTGATATTTAGGAGAAGGAAAATTCATCCGTATAGCATTTGCACTGTTAAAAAAGTGAATTAAAGCTAAACTAGCGTTTATCTCTGAAATAAATAGATTGTTATCAATAGCTATGAGCCAAGCAAAATTTCCCAAATTGTTAGATTACCAAAAACTCAAACAGCAATTTGGTGAACAGGAAACAACAGAGTATCAGCATTCTACATCCCAACCTGCAGAACTTGATTCTGGCATTGCAAATGATGAACACGCCTTTAATGCGGAACAGGATCTTGCACCCAAACCACAGGGCTTAACAGGTACACGTTTGCGTTCTTATGCTTTTGCGGTGTTGACTCGAAAAGAATATTCCAAAGCTGATCTGATTGAAAAGCTGATGACCTATGCGCAAAGCCGTGAGGAAGTTTTAATTTTGGTTGATGAGTTGTCAGCGAATAACTACCAAAGTGACCAACGTGTCGCGGAAATGACTGTGCGTAGCCAAGTCCGTAGAGGTAAGGGCCCGAATCGAATCAAACTGGCTTTACGTGCCAAACAACTGGATAAAGCCTTAGTACAAGAGGATATTGCAGAAATTGATTGGTATGAACAGGCCTACCAATTGAAAGTTAAAAAATATGGTACAGAGGTCAGTAAAGATCCAAAAATTAAAGCCAAACAAATTCGCTTTTTACAATATCGTGGTTTTGAAATGGATGCGATTATGAAAGCAATTTCAAAAAAACCAAGTGATGATTGATGATGGCTAGTCGATACAATTCAAGATCAACTTTTCATTAAGATGTAGATTGAGAATCTATTGATAGAATTCCCTTCTCATTTTTAATTTGTTATAAATTCTAAGCGAATAAAATATCTTTTAGCACTGTACAAGCTATCATTTCATTCATCGATAAAACGATATGCGTATTCTCAATATAAGCTCAATAAGAGTGATAGATCTTTAGTCACGACTAAAAAATGATGGTTGAATTAAATCAGATGGTCTAAAGATTGAGAATATAAAATTTTCAGAAATTAAATAGCAAAGATGTTTTCAAAATGCAGGATATAAATCGAATGGATATATTGAGTTATTATTATTCGTAGATTTAGAAATCTGGTGGCAGCCCTACTAGCAAAATCTCGGCACATCGTATTTCTGATACCGTTGCTACCTTCCGGTCCTGGCGGGGTTTTCAGAGTACAATTGCGAAACCACCAGCAGGGCTACCATTGCAAGAACAGAGTATAGAGATTTTTAATTTTCTTTCAAGCCTAACATTGTGATTTTCTCAAGTTATTCATTCGTTTGCTTATTTCATCATCAATATGGTTAATTTTTAACAGAAATTCTAACTTTTCTTTTCAATAGCTCTTTGAACTTATCAAGCATCAGTCAATCTTCTACTGAATTTTATCTCAGCACTACTTCATAGATGACAGGCTTTAAAATACAAAAACGCTTCATATTACATTAGAATTAGCTGAAGATTGTAAAAGCATCTTGCAATTCCGTCCCTAGCCGTTTTTAATGATAACAATTATTGATTTTCAAATAGCCCATATCAGTGTATTTGAGAAATTTTGACTTTGATGGATTTTAAATTATGCTAAAAAAGCATGCCCTGTTTTCTATTGCCTTACTCAGTTCAGCATCTTTATATGCAATCCCTATAGAATCTCGTGGATTAAGTGATACTGCATCATCTCGAAATGATGTAACAAATTCACCAGCACCCATTGCTGGAAATATGAATTGGGATTTAATACAAAAGAATCAACAATTAGAAAATCAAATTCGTGAATTACGTGGCAAGATTGAAGAACAAGATCATGCCATTGATCAACTAAACAAAGAACTCACCAACCGCTATACCGATTTAGATCAGCGTCTTGAACTGCTCAATCAGAAACTTGAACCTGAAAGCAATCAACCAGAACAAGCACCTGCTGAAAATGCACCTGTCGATAGTTCAACCGCAACCGATCAAACAACCACTGCAAGCAAAGCTACAACGAATAGCACGGCACCAACAACGGCTCAAAATCCAGCAACACCAGCCAACAGTAGCAACAATACCAGTGATCCTGTTGCACTGGAAAAAGCAGCTTATACCATTGCTTTAGATGCCTATAAAAAAGGCGGTGCAAAACAAGCCATCGCCCCTATGCAAAACTTTATTAAAAACTACCCAAACAGCATTTATACTGGAAATGCTTATTTTTGGTTAGCAGAGTTCCAATTGGCAATTGATCCACCAAATTACAATGAAGCCAAGAAAAACTATGAAATCGTGGCAGCTAAATTTCCAAACTCGTCTAAAGCACCGCGTGCTTTATACCAACTTTATAGTATTGCCAAAGATGTCAACAAGAACACACAAACTGCGAATGTCTATAAAAGCAAACTGTTAAGCACCTACCCTAAATCAGAAGAAGCAGGTTTTTTCAAAAAAGGTTAATCCGCTTATTCACAATTTAGACAATAAAAAAAATGCCTCAATAGAGGCATTTTTTTATTGAAATCTTTAACAATTAACGCACGATACCGCGCTTAGATTCTAATACTGAATCAATCAATAACTGGACTTCTTCAACTTCTGGAAGGATCTCTTGACGAATTTTTTCAATGGCTTGTTCAGTGGTTAAATTCTCTTTATAGATCAATTTAAACGACTCTCTTAAGCCTTGAATCACATTCTTAGACCAGCCTTTACGACGCATCCCTTCAACATTCATACCATAAGCATGCGCAGGATTACCTGAAACCATGACATAAGCAGGAACATCTTTAAGAATCAGTGATGCACCACCAATCATACTATAAGAATCAATCTTACAGAATTGATGGATACCTGAATTCCCGCCCACAATGACGAAATCGCCAATGTGAACATGGCCAGCGATGCCGACATTATTTGCAAAAATATTGTTATTTCCAATCAAACAATCATGTGCAATATGCGTATTCACCATCAATAGGTTATTGCTTCCTATTTTGGTTAGGCCTCGATCTTGAACAGTGCCACGGTGTAAGCTGCAATGTTCACGGATTTTATTGTTGTCGCCAATTTCTAACCAAGTTTCTTCACCTTGGTATTTTAAATCTTGACAAATTTCACCTACACTTGCGAATTGGAAAATATCGTTATTTTCACCAATACGTGTATAGCCTCCAATCACAACATGTGAGTGAAGTTTGGTACCAGCACCAATCGTCACTTGCGGACCAATAATACAATATGGTCCAATTTGGACATCTGGTGCTATCACTGCAGAAGAGTCAATAATAGCGGTTGGGTGGATTAAGTCGTTATTGCTCATGCCTGCTCTAATTTCTGATGAGAAATGATAATTTCAGCGGTTGCTGCTACCACGCCGTCAACACTGGCAGTACATAAATACTTGTAAATGCCACGTTTTTGCATGAGTAATTCAGATTTTAGCACGAGTTGGTCGCCTGGTACGACTTGTTTTTTAAATCGTATTTTTTCAGCACCAGCGAATAAGAACAAAGAACCTGGTCTTGGTTTTTCATTATTCATGATAAAACCGAGCACACCAGAAACTTGTGCCATCGCCTCAACGATCAAAACACCCGGCATAATTGGATAGCCAGGGAAATGACCCTGCATAAATTCTTCATTAATTGAAACGTTTTTGTATCCTACAATCCCATTCTCTGTAACTTCAGTTACACGATCGACAAGCAAAAATGGATAACGATGTGGCAAATACTCGCGAATCGTTTGGGTTTGCATTGGTAATTCAGGAACCGTAAAAGGTAGAGATTTAGACTCAGTCATAATTATTTACGCGACTTTAAAGTTGATTCAATGGACTCAATTTGAGCCTGCATATGATCTATTTGTTTCACCAGTTTGGTCAATGGCACATCTGCTAATTGTCTTAAGCGCACAACCGTCCTTTTCCAATGATTTGTTTCAAATTGTCCAGTACCTGAAGAATAAGAACCTGCCTCAGAAATACTTTTTGTGACTATTGACATTCCAGTAATTGTGACATTATCAGTGATTTTTATATGCCCTACGATACCAACAGCACCTGCAAGAACACAGTTTTTGCCAATAATCGTACTGCCCGCAATACCACACTTGGCTGCGATGGCAGTATTCTCGCCAATCTGCACGTTATGGGCGATTTGCACAAGGTTATCAATAATGACACCATCATGAATGATTGTATCGTCCAAAGCACCACGATCAATACTGCAATTTGAACCTATACGCACATCATTTCCGATACGTACAGAACCCAATTGAGCTATACGATTCCACTTTCCTTGATAAGGTGCAAAACCGAAGCCCTCTCCACCAATTGCAGTATTGGAATGAATCCGAACACGATCTGCGATTTTTGTTTGGCCTGTAATGGTCACATGAGAATCGACAAAACCGTCTTTGCCAATTTCAACACCATCATCAATTTTGCTGTGCGATTGGATAATTGTATTTGCACCGACCACACAATCATCACCAATCACAACATAATGACCAATATAAGTATCATCTGCAATAATTGCTGAAGGAGAGATTTGCGCAGTACTTTCAATACCCCGTTTGCTTACTTTAACTTCAAATTGATGGGTTAAAATTGCAAAGGCAAGATAGGGATTGCGGACAACAATAAAATTTTGGCAATTTGTAAGCTGATCTTTTAACTCTGCCGTGACGATCAAAGCACCGGCTTTAGAGTTTTGAGCTTCATTCAAGTATTTGTCGTTATTTACAAAAGAAATATGATTGGATTGCGCATGTTCTAAACTTGCAAGCCCATCTAAAACATAATTGGGTTGACCAATTAGCTCACCTTGTACAAGCTGAGCTAATTCATCGAGATGAAAACGATTTGATTTCATTGATTATTTAATTGCATTAACCTTTTGGATCATTTTAGCAGTTAAATCACTCTTTGCGTCATAAGCAAGTGCTGAATTTTTATTCAAAACAAAGTCTAATCCACCTTCTTGGCGCAATTGTTCAGCAACTTGCTTTACACGAGCCTCAAAAGTTGCATTAGTGTTTTGAATTGTACTTTGTACTTTCGCCTGAACACCTTGCTGAATCGTTTGGAATTCATTCACTTTTGCTTGGTATTGCGCATTAATTTGTTGAACATTTGCACCTTGAGCCTGTGCTTTTTGTTTCAATGCTTCAATATCTTTGGTGATTTGTTCAAGCTTCGTGGTTTGCGGCTTAACAGATTGTTCTAAACTTGCATTCTGTTGCTTTAAGTAAGTGCTACTTTCTACAACTTTTTCTAGATCAACTACACCAAAACCTGCCGCTTGAACCAATCCAGCAAAACCCAAACCTAGGCCCATAATGGCCATTTTCATTGTTTTCATCATTGTTCCTTATATTAAGTTAAATCTCGTGAAAAGATCGTACTTAGAAAGTACGACCAATCTCGAATTGAATATTTTTAGTTTCATCGCCCGGTTTGTCATTCAATGGGAATGCATAACTCAACGAAAGTGGGCCAATCATGGTAATCCAAGTAAAGCCTACACCAACACTATAGCGCATGTTACCAAAGTCAAAATCGTAATTATCTTTACAATATTGTTTTGCATCTACACCTTGATCAGCAGTACCCCCATTCCAGTACAGTTTTCCAGTGGCAGTACTACAATTTGTATCAAAGACTTGTGCGCCTTCAGCAAAAATCACTGGACGGATCTGACGTGCCCAATCACCTTTAAATGGAACAGGTAAAGCCAATTCTGTACCGAATTGTACTAAAGCATTACCCCCGACTTCTTCTGGATCGTAATCTCTGGTTTTTCTTTCGTTATAGGTCACACCAGGGTATTTTGGACCTAATGTACTGTTGTCATAACCGCGGACTGAACCAAAACCACCCGCATAGAAGTTTTTATAGAATGGTAAATCATTACCATAACCCAACTTACCATAGCCACGTAACACGAAATCACGGCCTAATGGGAAATAAGTCTGTGCATCGTAAGTGACTTTTTGATATTCAACATCACTACCTGGTAATGCGATTTCAGCATTAACACGATGTGAAGTACCATTTGTAGGGAAAATTGGGCGGTTCAGTGTATTATATGACCAACCTAAATTTAAATTATAAGTTAGGTATTTGCCTTCAAATGCATCATCATATGAAGATAACTTATCAGCAGGACAGTCTTTATAACCAGTTATTTTGTTAGGATCTTTTGGGTCCTCATAAAGTGGTTCTAAATCAACTGTACAATATGTTGATGTATGGGTTTTCTTACCACCATTTGCTAATAAATAGTCACGTACGTAAGTTGAAACATAAGCGCCAGTTGTTACTTTAGTTTGGTCAACGTTTAGACCCGCGCTAATATTTTGGTTTTCATCAATTGGATAACCAAATGTAACACCACCACCGATACTGTCCGTCACATAGTTGTTAACGTTATAGTCGTCATTCAACTTGGTTTTACGGTAGTACATGTTATAACCACGGCTGACACCATCAATAGTAAAATATGGATCAGTGACACTTAAATTATAGTAATCTTGGGTTTCTGAACGAGATAAATCGATAGAAACTCGATTACCTGTACCCATAAAGTTGGTTTGACTTAAACCTGCTTGGAATGTGATACCACCATTCTGAGAATAACCCACAGCCAATGTACTGGTACCGGAATGTTGCTCTTCAACATCAATATTCAAGTCCATTTGATCTGGTAAGTTCGGTACACGAACAGGTTTAACATCAACTTTACTAAAGAAGCCAGTACGTTCTAAACGGACTTTAGACAAGTCAATTTTTTCATTACTCGCTAAAGCACCTTCCATTTGGCGCATTTCACGACGTAATACTTCATCCGCAGTTTTGGTATTACCGGTAAAGTTAATACGACGCACAGTCACTTGTTGACCAGGATTAATATAGTAATTTAAGTCAACAATATGAGTTTCATTATTGATTTCAGGGACTACATTTACTTCTGCATAGTAGTAACCCGCATTACCATATTTACGGAGTAGTAACTGCTTTACAGCATTGACTTTTTCTTGAGAATACGTTGTGCCATCTTTATAGATTTGCAGCGCTTGTAGATCTTCAGTCTTATAAAGGGCATCGCCTAAAAATTTAGTTTCGCCAAATTTAAATTGCTCGCCTTCATTGACTGAAACTTCAATAAAGATATGCTTTTTATCTTCACTAAGATTTAAATTCGAACTGTTAATATCAAAATTGATATAACCTTTATTGAGATATAGCGCACGTAATGATTCTAAACTTGCTGACATTTTTTCACGTGCATAACGGTCATTTCGAGAAATAACCGATAACCAGCCACTCTCTTTTACTGCAAACGCTTGTTTAATGTCGTCTTCTTTAAATACGGTATTACCAATAATATTGATATCAAATACTTTTGCAGGCTTACCTTCATTAAAATTGATATTCAATTCAACGCGGTTATTTGGTTGAGCAACTTGTTCAACTTTAATATCTGCATCATAACGACCTTGTTGAGCATATTGTTGCTCCAACTCAGTTTCTAAAGTTTGTAAGGCAGATTTTTTAAGCACTTCGCCTTCGGCCAAGCCCATTTTCTTTAAACCATCCGTTAAAGCTTCTTTCGGAATTAGTTTATTGCCTTTAAAATTAATTTTTGAAATTACTGGACGCTCAATCACTTTAAACACCAAGACACCGTCTTGGTTCGATGCTTGTATATCATCAAAAAGATTTGAAGCATATAAAGCACGAATTGAATCCGCAATTGCAGGATCATTGACACGGTCACCACTATTTATTGGTAAAAGTGCAAGAACATTTTGTTGCGTTAAACGAACCAAGCCATCCACACGGATATCACGTGCAATGAACTCATCTGCCGCTTGTACTTGCTGTACAGCTGCCATCGCACTAACGAGCGCTAATGGCATAAATAAATGTGAGTGCTGCATGCCTATTATTTTCCAGTAAGTTAATCCACAATTGCGTTATAAACGCATAAAATCATTAAATATTGCAAGAAGCATCATGCTACCAAGCAGTACCATACCAATTTTTAACCCAACCAATTGTATTTGTTCAGAAACAGGCTTACCACGAATTGCTTCAATAATGTAATAAACCAAATGACCGCCATCTAACATCGGAATAGGCAATAAATTTAAAATCCCCAAACTCACACTCATCAAAGCCATAAATGAAATGAATGTCTGCCACCCCATTTCAGCACTTTGACCGGCGACTTTTGCAATAGTAATTGGACCCGACAAATTATCTAAGCCAATTAAACCACGCACCATCTTCACCATCGAATTCAAAATCATTGCTGAAAGTTGCCCAGTCTTTTCAACAGCAACAACAAAAGCTTCAGCAGGATTATATTGAATTGTTTGTTTATATTCAGTAGGAATTGTTAGTTTATCAGTCTGTGCTTGCACACCTAACATACCTGTTACATTTCCCATATTGTCACGTTTACCTTGCGGCATTACTTGTAAATGTACAATCTGCCCTTGGCGTAACACATCAACTTTAAGTAACTTTTCAGGTGATTTTTGTACCACATCTACCACATCAAACCAATCTTTCATTTTCACCTGATTGATTGAAATGATTTGGTCACCTTCTTTCATCCCTTGACGAATCGCAGCGCCATCACTACTTAACTTATAAACAGTTGCAGGAATCTGTGGACGATATGGGGTAAAACCCAATACATCAAATGGTGACTGACTTTGGTCTTTTAAGAAATTCTTGATCGGTAAAGCAAAACCCTGCGGCTGACCATTACGCTCAACTTGAACATCGATATGACCTGTTTCACCAACACGGTCAACGATGGCATAGTTGAGTTTCTCCCAAGTGCTGACATCGGTTCCATCTACAGCAACAATTTTATCGCCAATCTGCATTTGAGCTGTTGCAGCAGGAGTATTGGGTAGAATTGCACCAACACGAGTATTTAATTGCTCTTGTGCAGGAAGAAATAGAATCCAGAACAGGACTATTGCAAAAATCAAATTGATCAATGGACCTGCAGCAACAATCGCAATACGCTTCCATGGTGGCTGACGGTTAAATGCTAACGGCAAATCTTCCGCACTGACATTCCCCTCACGCTCATCCAACATTTTGACATAACCACCCAGTGGTAATGCTGAAAGTTGATATTGGATGCCTGATTTTTTCGATGTCCACTTCAACAAAGTTGGACCAAAACCAATCGAATAGACCAGTACTTTTACACCGAGTTTACGTGCAACCCAATAATGTCCAAATTCATGAATCGCAATCAGCGGACCAAGTAAGAATATGGCAGCAACAATGATAAATAGAACACTCATGATCAGCTTCCCAATTGTGTAATGCGTTGTGAAGCAACTTGGCGCGCAAGTTGATCTGTCTGCAAAATCGTGTCAATCGAATCTGCCAAACCATTTTGAACGTGATTTAAGGTATGTTCAACCACTTGTGAAATTTCTAAAAATGCAATTTTTTGCTGTAAAAAAGCACTCACAGCAATTTCATTAGCAGCATTGAGAATAGACGGTGCCAATCCACCCGCCTGCATAGCATTTCGAGCCAGTTTAAGCGATGGAAAACGCGTAATATCTGGCGCTTGAAAATCGAGTTGTGAATGGACAAATAAATCCAGAGGCGGGACATGAGTTTGAATCCGCTCAGGCCATGCAAGTGCATGCGCAATCGGCGTACACATATCAGGATTACCCATTTGAGCCAAAGTTGAACCATCCACATATTGAACCATTGAATGAATGATACTTTGTGGATGAACAACAACTGTAACAAATTGTTCTTTAATTGAAAATAAATGACATGCTTCGATCAATTCTAAACCTTTATTCATCAGGGTTGCAGAATCTACCGAGATTTTTTGTCCCATCGACCAATTTGGATGTTTACAGGCTTGTGCAGGTGTTACGGTTTTTAATTGTTCTAAACTAAAATTTAAAAATGGGCCGCCTGAAGCAGTCAACAAAACTTGCTTGACCCCCAATTGAGGCTCACCATTGGATTGAATCTGTAAATAATTTTGAGGAAGACATTGAAAAATAGCATTATGTTCAGAGTCGACAGGCAGTAACAAAGCATGATGATCTTTAGCTGCTTGAAGCATAATATCGCCAGACATCACCAAGGCTTCTTTGTTGGCAAGTAAAACGCGCTTACCTGCTTTCACTGCGGCTAAAGTAGGCAACAATCCTGCTGCACCAACAATTGCTGCCATCACTACATCTACATCAGGATGTTCCGATACGGTGATAAGCCCTGCTTCATCTGTGAGGATTTCGATATCAAAAATCTGATGTATAGCAAGTAGCTGTTGTAACTCATCTACTTTATCCGATGGTACAACAACACATTTCGGTCGATATTGTTTGCATATTTCACTGAGTTCTTTGATTCGACTAAATCCAGTCACTGCAAAAACTGAATACTGGTCCGAATGCTGTTGTAAAATTTTTAAAGTACTGCGCCCAATAGAACCTGTAACACCTAATATACAAACAGATTGTGACATCTATAAATCTACACCAATAAGTTTTAAAACATACATGCCAGCCGCAAAAAACGGAGCCGCAGCAAGCAATGAATCTATACGATCAAGCACCCCACCATGTCCTGGAAGGATACGACCTGAGTCTTTAATTCCTGCACGACGTTTGATCATAGATTCAAACAAGTCGCCAAGCACAGAGCTAAACACAGTCACAATAGACAAAACTAGGAAAAGAATATGTTGTGGAAGCGTTAAATGTAGGTAAATCGATTGAACCACAATGATCACAATCGCAACAGTGACAATCCCACCAATCAAACCTTCAATTGATTTGTTTGGACTCACATCTGGCGCAAGTTTACGCTTACCAAATTTACGCCCAACAAAATATGCACCACTGTCCGCGCCCCAAACCAACAAGAACAGGTACATCAACCACCAAGGCGAGCTTTTCCAAACTTCAAAAATAGCAGTAACTGCAGCACTGATTAAAACCAAGCCAACAATATTTAAAGTGATATTGTACCAGCCATCGTATTCAGGATAATGTTTTACCCAATACAGACTACACAACCAAGTGAGAATAGAGGCACTCCAAAGAATAAGCGCCAAATCATTAAAATATAATGCTAACCCTGAAAAAAAAGCGGTCAATACACCGAATCCAGCAGCTTTAATTTTCTTCACATGGTCAGATTCATGTGGCATGAGTTTAAACCACTCATAACCTGCTGCCCCAGCTGCGATAATCATTAACACTAACATTGGATATTGAGATTTTGTTGCAAACATACAACTCAGTACAACTGCCACCAATACCAATGCGGTTATAATCCGCTCTAACATTATAAATTCTCTATATGTTCTTGTTGAATTTGTTCAGAGGTTTTTCCGAAACGTCTTTCACGCCCTGAAAAAATATTGAACGCATGATCCAACTCTTGCACTGTAAATTCTGGCCATAATGTCTCAGTAAAATATAACTCAGCGTATGCAGCCTGCCACAGTAAGAAATTAGACAGTCGGTAATCACCGCCTGTACGAATCAATAAATCCACGGGTGGCAAATCCCCCAAACTTATTTGTTGTGCAAATAACTCAGTATTGATTTGATTCACATCAATTTGTTGATCTTTAACCTGTTGCGCAAGTTTACGTGCAGTATCTGCGATATCCCACATACCACCATAACTAATTGCAATTGTTAAAGTCATGTTACTGAACTTAGCAGTCCTTTGTTCAGCATGCAACATTAATTCACGTAGCTCTGGAGAAAGCCGACTACGATCACCAATAAATCTCAACGAAATTTCGAATTTTTCCATCCGTGGAATTTGCTCATGAATTGTGTCTTCCAACAATTTCATTAACAAATCAACTTCATACTGTGGTCGATTCCAGTTTTCACTTGAAAAAGCAAACACAGTAAGCGCCTGAACACCAACTTTACGGCAATGCTCTACAATCGGATCTAGGACATTTTTACCTTCACGGTGTCCATCACCTTTTTGCAGTTGTTTCTTTTTTGCAAAACGATTGTTGCCATCCATGATGATGGCAACATGTTTTGGAAGATGATTGTCTTCAGATGTGGTCATTTAAATCTTAGACCTTCATCAATTCAGCTTCTTTCGCAGCAAGACGTTTGTCCACTTCAGCAACAAATTTATCGGTAATTTTTTGGATATCATCGCCTGCACGACGCTCATCATCTTCAGAAATTTCTTTATCTTTTAATAATGATTTGATATCGCCTAAAACATCACGACGAATATTACGAATCGCAACTTTGGCATTTTCTGCTTCATTTCGTGCAACTTTCTGCATATCTTTACGTGTTTCTTCTGTCAAAGCTGCCATTGGTACACGAATCGCATCAGCAGTTACTGGGTTTAAGCCCAAATCTGATTCACGGATTGCTTTATCAATTGCAGAAACCATTGAACGTTCAAATGGTTGCACCAACAAAGTACGTGAATCTTCAACACCCACGTTAGCCACTTGGTTTAACGGCACGTCAGAACCATAGTAAGGAACCATAACTCCATTTAGGATCGATGGATGCGCACGACCTGTACGAACCTTTGCAAAACCATGTTCCAAAGACTCCAATGACTTATTCATACGGTCTTCTGCGTCTTTTTTAAGATCGTTAATCATATGATCTTCCTTACTTATTTATCTAAATGTGTATGAGGTCTAATGACATTTCACAAACAGGCGAAGTGTCAATACACCCTAATCTAAAATTGCAGTAGTATAAAGAGCTTTACTACCCACGTACATTAGTTTGTAACGTGAGTGCCCTCTTTTTCGCCCATTACCACAGAAAGCAAAGCACCAGACTTGTTCATATCAAATACTTGAAGTGGCACATTGTGATCGCGGCATAAGCAAATTGCAGTTAAATCCATGACACCAAGTTTCTCATCTAAAACTTCATCAAAACTTAAATGGTCATATTTAACAGCATCATCATATTTGCTTGGGTCTTTATTGTAGACACCATCAACTTTAGTGGCTTTTAAAATAAGATTTGCTTCAATTTCAATACCACGTAAGCACGCTGCAGTATCCGTTGTAAAGAATGGATTACCTGTTCCTGCAACAAATACACACACCTCACCTTGAGTTAAGTGGCGAATTGCATCACGGCTTGAATAGGCTTCAACTACTGCACCAATTGGTAATGCTGACATTAAACGGGTTTTGATGTTACGGCGAACCAAAGCATCACGTAATGCTAAGCCATTCATTACTGTGGCAAGCATACCCATTTGGTCACCCGTTACACGGCCAACCAAACCATCTTTTTGCAATTGACTACCACGGTATAAGTTACCACCACCCACCACGATACCCACTTGCACACCCAAACCAACCAAGTGAGCAATAGATAAAGACATTTGATCTAAGACTTGGGCATCAATCCCCATGTCTTTATTACCCGCAAGCGCTTCACCCGAAAGTTTCAGCAAAATTCGCTCATAGCGTGGCTTTTTAGAATCTAACATCACAAAACTCCAATACTTATATCTACAATTTTATTCGTATTTAATCAAATCGAAATCGGCAACACTTAAGCTGATTTAACGCGAATCAACTTGGCAAATAAATCGTATTCATCTGCATCTGTAATTTCGACTTCAAGTAAATCACCAGCTTTAATCACTGACTTATCAATATCTTCAACAAAAACATTACCATCAATCTCAGGTGCATCTGCATAAGAGCGTGCAACTGCGACTGGGAATTCTTCTTCAAGATCATCCACTAAAACCGTCATGGTTTGACCAATACGACTTTGCAGTTTTTCAGCAGAAATCGCTTGTTGAACTTCCATAAAACGTTCATAGCGTTGTTGCTTAATTTCTTCAGGCACATGATCAGGCAAATCGTTGGCTGTTGCACCTTCTACAGGTGAGTAGGTAAAGCAACCTACACGATCAAGTTTCGCCTCTTGTAACCAGTCCAATAACATTTGAAAATCTTCTTCAGTTTCACCTGGAAAACCCACGACAAATGTTGAACGAATAACCAATTCAGGACATTTTTCACGCCATAATTTTAGACGTTCCAAGGTGTTTTCACTATGAGCTGGTCGCTTCATCAATTTTAAGATGCGCGGACTGGCGTGTTGAAAAGGAATGTCTAGATACGGAAGAATTTTACCCTGTGCCATTAAGTCAATCACCGCATCCACATGTGGATATGGATAAACATAATGTAATCGCACCCAAATCCCTAACTGACCAAGCGCTTCGCACATGTCATAGAATTTGGTTTTAACAGGCTGACCATTCCAGAAATCAAGCTTATATTTGGTATCTACACCATAAGCGGAGGTGTCTTGAGAAATCACCAAGACTTCTTTTACACCCGCTTTTTTTAACGCCTGTGCTTCATTTAATACAGAGCCAACAGGACGTGACACAAGATCACCACGCATGCTTGGAATAATGCAGAATGTGCAACGATGGTTACAGCCTTCTGATATTTTTAAATAAGCATAATGTTTAGGTGTTAAACGAATACCTTGTTCAGGTACAAGATCTACAAAAGGATTGTGTTTCGGTGGTTCTGGAACATACTGATGGACAGCTTCCATCACATCTTGATACGCCGCCGCACCTGTCACTTTTAAGACATTTGGATGCATCTGGCGAATTTTATCTTCATCTTTACCCAAACAGCCTGTGACAATCACACGACCATTGGCGCTCATGGCTTCACCAATTGCGTCTAAAGACTCTTGTACTGCAGATTCAATAAAACCACAGGTGTTCACAACAACTAAATCAGCACCTTCATAATCTGATGCAACATCATAACCTTCAGTCTTTAACTGCGTTAAAATGCGTTCAGAATCTACCAATGCCTTAGGACAACCTAAAGATACAAAACCGACTTTGGGGGACTTCATGAATCTGCGCTCCACTATAATCCGCGTATTGTATGACTTTTCAAGAGATAAAAACAGGTGGAAACTGCACTCTTTGTATAATGCACCAAAATACACCCAATCAAATAATTAAATTACTACAATGCACCATTTTGGAACAATATAATGATAGCGTAATATGAATGCAGGTTTTTACACTTGAATAAAGCGCAGTAAATGCGCAATTTTTATCATTCATGTAAGAAAACTGCGCAGTATTTAAAAGTTGGCGTGCATCTTGCTTTATATCAGGACGATTTAACCGATTCAATCACCCATGTTCGGGAAAATAGAAAACGAGGTGCAGATGCCATTGCGCTATTTAAAGACAGGAAAGCTCTGCTAATGGATCAATACCCAACAATTGATTATAGATTGCTTGTGGATAATTTAACCACTGCAATTCTTTTGGTCGATTGTAATTTAAATATTTTTTATCTTAATTCATCATGCGAAGCATTGTTTGATATTAGCTTGCTTCGTGCGGCAGGTCAGCCAGTGATTAATATTTTACATGCACCAAATGATAGCTTTAATACCTTGGAAGCATTAAACAACTCAATAAAAACAGGTCAAGCCTATACACGCCGTGAAGCGATTATCAATGTTAACTTTAAAGACATGCATGTTGATTATTCAGTGTCGCAGTTAAATACAGGAAGACCCTATCACCCATTACTATTAATTGAATTAAATCCGATTGATCGGATGCTTAAAATTTCTAAAGAAGAAAACCTGATTCAACAACATCAAGTTGCACGTCAACTAATTCGAGGTGTTGCACATGAAATCAAAAACCCATTAGGTGGAATTCGTGGTGCAACTCAACTGCTTGCTCGTAGTTTAAATGATCCACAGTATGCAGAGTTCACCGATATTATTATCAGTGAAGTCGATCGTTTAAGAAACCTTGCTGATACTATGCTGGGTTCACGTCAGCTCCCGAGCTACGAACTGGTCAACGTGCATGAACCGCTTGAACGTGTTCGCTCTTTAATTGTAAATCAAACCAAGAAAAAAATTAAAATCACACGAGACTATGACCTTTCATTGCCTGATGTCAAAGCAGATCGCGATCAACTGATTCAAGTGATGCTCAATATTAGTGTCAATGCGGTACAGGCGATGACTGAGAATCGTGAGTTTTTTATTGATCATCAACCTGAACTGATGTTGCGTACACGCATTCAACGTTTGGTGACGATTAATGGCGTACTGAATAAATCAGCCATTCGTATTGATATTGAAGACAATGGCCCTGGTGTTCCTGAAGAAATTTTAGAATCCGTGTTTTATCCGCTTGTGACTGGCCGTGCCAAAGGAACAGGTCTTGGCTTAAGCATCGCACAAAATATCATGCATCAACACAACGGAATGATTGAATGCCAATCCGTTCCTGGAAAAACAGTATTTAGCTTATATCTACCTTGGGAGTCTAACCATGTCGCATAATAAAATTTGGGTGATCGATGACGACCGTGCTATGCGTTGGGTCTTGGAAAAAACATTTAAAGAAGAAGGCTTCGATGTCACCAGTTTTGAAGAAGCACAATCTGCTTTAGATCAGCTTCCAAGCAATGCGCCAGATGTCATTCTCACTGATATTCGTATGCCCGGCATTGATGGTTTAACCTTCCTAGGAAAAGTCAAAGGAAGTTATCCTGATCTGCCTGTGATTATTATGACAGCACACTCAGATTTAGAATCTGCAGTATCGAGCTATCAAACAGGTGCTTTTGAATATCTTCCAAAGCCATTTGATATTGATGAAGCACTTGCACTGGTGAATCGTGCCATTTTACACATCAACAAGCTGCAACAACAAGAATCTGCCAAAGTCACTCCAATTCAATCTACTGAGATTATTGGTGAATCCCCTGCAATGCAGGAAGTTTTCCGCGCCATTGGACGTCTATCTCAATCGCATATTACCGTATTGATCAACGGGGAGTCTGGGACAGGTAAAGAGTTAGTTGCGCATGCTTTACATCGCCACTCACCAAGAAGCAGTAAACCATTTATTGCTTTAAACATGGCTGCTATTCCAAAAGATTTGATTGAAACTGAATTATTTGGTCATGAAAAAGGCGCATTTACTGGTGCCAATACTCAACGCCAAGGTCGTTTTGAACAAGCCAATGGTGGAACCTTATTCTTAGATGAAATTGGTGATATGCCATTTGAAACACAAACACGTCTACTCCGTGTTTTGGCAGATGGTGAATTTTATCGTGTTGGTGGTCATATTCCAGTTCGTGTTGATGTTCGTATCGTGGCAGCAACACATCAAGATTTAGAAAAATTGGTCAATGATGGCCGTTTCCGTGAAGACTTATATCATCGCTTAAATGTCATTCGTATTCATATTCCTAAACTTGCTCATCGTTCTGAAGATATTCCGATGTTGGCACAACACTTCTTGGCACGCGCGGGTAAAGAACTCGGGGTTAGTCCAAAAATTTTACGCCCAGAAACGCAAGAGTATATTCAAAAACTGCCTTGGCCAGGCAACGTACGTCAACTCGAGAATACCTGCCGCTGGTTAACTGTGATGATCACAGGCCGTGAAGTGTATCCAGAAGACTTACCGTCAGAATTAAAACAAATTCCAATCAATAAATCTGATGATCAAGGTCAAACGCAAGCTGGTATCGACCGTGTTGCATTACATCATTGGGATGAGTTACTGGCGCAATGGGCGATTCAAAAGCTTAAAAATGGTGAAATGAAAATTTTAGACATTGCCACCCCAATGTTTGAACGTACTTTGATCATCGCAGCACTTCAACAAACCCGTGGTCGTAAACGTCATGCTGCTGAACTCTTAGGTTGGGGGCGTAACACTTTAACCCGCAAACTCAAAGAATTAGGCATGGATTCTGCTGAAGATGATGAAGAGGAAGACAAAACTGTTTTAGCCGAATAATAAGCCATTCATAAATATAAAGTTTACTCCAACCATATTTCGTAAGAATATGGTTGTTTTTTATTGGCTCATGGTGAAAAATAGCCTCGTGAAATTTAAACTTTATTGTCTAGGATAAAAATGAACAAAACTGTTGTTTTACTTAGCTTACTTTCTATTTTTAGTGTTGCTTGTTCTAAAAACAAACCGCATGACAGTTCTGAACATCAAGCAGAAGCACCAGTGGTTAAAAAAGTACATAAAGCAGCCAATTCAGATAATTGCTTTAAGTTAGAACCCAACAAACAGTTTACTCTAAACAACAATGAAGAGACAGAAATCCAGATTGTTCCCACAACCTTCAACAATCAGAAGGCAATAGCAATCGTTAGACAAGGCGCAGGTGTGCGCACAGATTATATCTACGATTTAACTGGCCGTACCATGCTTGCAAACTTAGACTATGGTATTGCTGCGCTCGGATCAAATCCTAATGATGTGCTGGTAAAAACCACCTATCAAGCCCCGCTTCCAACATTCCCATCCAATCTCAAACCACAGCAAAAGTTCCAAATGACGTATAACGCAGTCATTGAGTCGCAAATGGATAACAATGATAAGTCTGAAAACAATAAGACGATTGACTTAGTATTTGTAGGGTTTGAGGATCTGACTTTAATTGACAATGATGACAATACCTTAAAGTTCGATAATGCATGTCATTTCATTTCTCAAATCGGAGATGAAACATTGGATGAATGGTATGCTGAAGGATATGGGCAAATTAAATATGTTAAAAAGAAACAGAATGGCGACGTAAAAAGTAGCGAAGCAATTGGGGATGACCCACAGCCTTAATTTAAATCAGCCAGTCAACATCTATTGACTGGCTTTGATCATTTTTATGCTCGATTTTACTTTAAAAAGCCTGATACCAAATTCATCACATTTTGAATATCACCATTGGCTTCAGTGTGATCTGTTGCATCACCTTGTGGTGTGAGTGAATCAATAATTTGCGGTAATACTGTAGAGATTGCACCATACACTTCATTGGTCGGAACATTGGCTTGTTGAGCAACTTGCTCGACTTGCTGACCACCAAATAAACTCTGGATTTGCTCTACATTTACAGCACCATTACCTTGTGACGGATCGACCCAACTTTGAACCTGCCCACCTAAGCCTGCACCTTGCAATTTAGCTAAAGCACCCTGTAGGCCACCATTTTGTTGAATCCAACCCAAGACTAATGGCACAACTGCAATCAATAAAGAAGAAGCATTAAAACCACCCGCTTGTGGTGCTTGTTGTTGTTGTCCACCTGTCAAACCACCTAAAACTGAACCGAGTACGCCACCCAATCCACCTTGTGATTGTTGTTGCTGCCCACCCAAGCCACCGAGTACTGAACCAAGTACCCCGCCCAATCCACCACCAAGCCCGCCTTGTGATTGTTGTTGTCCGCCAAGTGCTTGTTTTGCCAGAATTTCCACAATATTGGTTAAATCTGTCATGAGTTTTCCTTTTTTAAGTTTTATGAGACAAGTACAGCATACTTGGCTTTAACCTATTCACCAAAATTGGAATTGTTAAATTTTGCAATAGCTTAAGGCTGATTTTTATAACCAAAATAAAACCATTACCAACGAAATTTATTCCAGTTTTCTGGGTTGGCCCAGAACTTAGAATTAAACCAATCTGGTACATGTTTATAGGTCAAAATATTAAACTGCCAAAGTGCAAAATCATTTTGATGTAAGGTTTTATCAATCAGTTGAGTAAAACCAAGCGATCTGAGCAACTGTTCATCTTTTAACTGACATGCCACGACGATTCGTTTTGCCAGTAAATCACGCAACTTGACCAATAACTGGGATTTCTGCAAATCAGTCACCCCAGACATTTCATCTGTATCTAAAAGTACAAATCCTAAATCATATCGTTGCGTAAAAGGCAGACTTAAAAACTCAGATACGTTAAAATAGGACCATTGAATTGAATAATTTGTAGGGTATTGCGCCAAATTTTGCCCAATACACAATGCAGTTTGAATTGGCTGTTCTTGCGATAAATCGTCTAGCATTGAAGTGATGACATTTTGCTCAGCCATAACTGCACCTTTTTTGAAGCGAGTAATTAAACATGGAACTACAAGGCATTTGTCATAAAATGCATGCAGGTCTTAAAGACCTTAGTGTAACTGATCAACAAACACATAAGGCAAATGTTGAATATAAATTTATATTAGATCGCTCAGAAACCGAGCTACCATTTAGTTTAGGCCAGGAAATTGAGATTGAAGCGACAGGAAATATTTATTGTGTTTCTTGTGGCGCAAAAACACCGAAGTCTTATTCTCAAGGCCACTGCTTTAAATGCATGAAAACCAAGGCGTCTTGCGACATGTGTATCATGAAGCCTGAAACTTGCCATTATCATTTAGGTACTTGCCGTGAAGATGATTTTGCTCATGAAGTTTGCTTTCAACCACATATTGTCTATCTAGCAAATTCAAGTGCTTTAAAAGTGGGGATTACCCGTCTAGGTCAAATGCCAACACGCTGGTTAGACCAAGGTGCGACCCAAGCACTGCCTATTTTAAAAGTCGGTTCGCGCCGTCTTTCAGGTCAACTTGAAGTCATGTTTGGAACACAGGTTGCAGATAAAACGGATTGGCGAAAGCTACTTAAAGGTGAAGCTGAACCGATTGATCTGATTGAAATTCGTAATGAATTGGTTCAAGAATTTTCCCCTAAGATTCAAAGTATTCGCGATGAATTTGCACAAAATCTTGAATTTAATGAAACGGTTGAATTGTTAGAAAATGAATTACCTCGTGAATTCATCTACCCTGTCGATATTTACCCTGAAAAAGTTAAATCGCACAATTTAGATAAAACCCCAATCATTCGGGGCAAGCTACAAGGAATCAAAGGTCAATACTTGATTATGGATACGGGTGTCATCAATATTCGTAAATATACAGGTTATGAACTTAAAGTTCGGGCGGAATAGTTTTACCCCCAAACCCAAAAATTGATTCATACATACTCCTCTTTATCTTAGATTTAGAGGAGTTTTTATTGGTTAAATGTTTTCTAAACTGATTACAAGGTTTTCCAGCAGCTCGATAAGCAAACGAATATTTGCTTAATCAGTTGCTAGCGTTAAAAATCAAGGTGTTAAAATTGCTAAAATCGCCTGAACCGGATCTTCACTATTTCCAGCCAAAAGTTGCTTGTGCATGGTGATCAATTGCATCACCTGAATTTGTGCAGTTTCAATATTCATTAATTTTTCAATTTGATTGGCCAATTTTTCTGCTGTGGCATCTTGTTGAATAAGCTCTTGAATCACTTTTTTACCCGCAATAATATTCGGCAATGAATAATACGGAATTTTCACTAAAAATTTAGCAATCACATAAGTTAACCAATTCAACTTATAAAAAGTCACCATTGGGCGATGTAACAATAATGCTTCAAGTGTCGCTGTCCCTGATGCCAAAGCCACAATATTGGCAGCATTCATGACCTGACGACCAATTTTTGATTCTTTATCGGTATTTTCCAGTAAATGAATTTTTGCGACCAAGTCACTTGGATAATGCTTTAATAATTCCTGAATTTGCTGTTTGCGTAAATCATTAATAGCAGGAATCAGGAACTGATAATCTGGATATTTTTGATAAAGAATTTTTGCTGCATCCAAAACTAACGGTCCAAGTCGTTCAATCTCACCACGCCGACTTCCCGGTAACAAGGCAATATGCTTTTGACTGATATCTAAACCAAGCTCTTGCTTTGCATCCAAAATTGGATTTTGTAATGGCAATTGACTTGCCAGTGGATGCCCAACAAAGGCTGCTGGCACGTCATACCGTTGATAAAAGCCTTTTTCAAAAGGAAATAGACAAAGCACTAAATCAACACTGGCTTTGATGCCATGCACCCGTCCTTGTCGCCAAGCCCATACAGATGGACTGACATATTGCACCGTTTTAATAGGCAAGTTTTTCTGTTTTATACTTTTTGAAAGGCGTAAGTTAAAGTCTGGCGCATCAATACCGATAAAAACATCTACGGGATTGGCAGACCATCTCTCGACCAAACCATCACGTACTGCAAATAATTTTTTTAAATCTTTAAGCACTTCAACAATTCCCATCACAGATAAAATATCCATTGAATAAAAACTGTTAAATCCTTCTGCAATCATTTGAGGACCACCAATCCCCTCAAATTCAGCATCAATACCCTGTTCACGAAAACGACGAATAAGTTTTGCGCCTAAAGTATCCCCCGATACCTCACCTACGACAATTCCAATTTTAAGCTTTCGATTTTGCAAGATATTCTTCCTGATCAGCACTATAAGTGCATGATAGCATATTCATAGGATTTAATTGTGAATAGTCAAAACAGGATACTGGTATGGCAAATGCGTGAATTTATATAACAATTCATCTAATTTTCTATCGTTATTTTATTTTCTATTTATATTTTCAATTGCACGACTATTGTAAGCTTATCCTACTAACAATAAACTAAGCGATAATTATTATCATTTAAGATAAGCAATGCTGAATTCTCTCCCACACAGTTTTAAGTTCTCTCTTCTTAGTTTAGCGGTATTCAGTGCTCAGCAGAGTTTTGCTGCAGATATTGAAAATCTACCCACGATTTCAGTTCAAGCCACAGCTGATCAAACTGAATTAAGCTCTGAACAATCAAAATCTTATATCGTTAAAAAATCTGCAAGCGCTGCCAAGCTGAGTATTCCTGTTAAAGAAACACCACAGACAGTGAATGTTGTGACACGTCAGCAATTAAATGATTTTGCACTCAATAGTGCACGTGAGGCTCTAAGTAATACACCTGGTATTACTGTCAGCAGTCAAGAAACCGAACGTTCAACCTACACTGCTCGTGGTTTTGAAATCTCAAATATTTTAACTGATGGTGTCGGCTTCCCTTCTAGCAGCTACAATTATAATAATACCAACCCTGATACATATTTTTATGATCGTATTGATGTGATTAAAGGTGCAGATGCCTTAACCAATGCTTTTGGTGATCCAAGCGCAACAATCGATTATATCCGTAAGCGTCCTACCCAAGAATTTCAAGCCAATGCTGGGCTAAGTTATGGCTCTTGGAATACCCAACGCTATGAAGCAGATGTTTCAGGTGCATTAAACAAAGAAGGCAGCATCCGCGGACGTTTGATGGGTTATGAACAAACTGGAGATTCTTATCTAGATCGCTATTCATCCGAGAAAAATGGATTTTCTGGCATCATTGATGCGGATTTAAGTGATAGCACATTATTGACAGTCGGTTATAGCCAACAACAAAACAAACCTAATGCAAATAATTGGGGTGCTTTACCACTTCTCGGTGCAGATGGAAATCAACTTTCTTATAACCGAAATTATAATCCTAATCCAGATTGGGCCTATTGGGACAATAAGTCACAAAATGCTTTTGCTGAGCTAAAGCAAAAAATTAATGATAAGTGGACAGCAAAGTTTAGCTATAATTATACCCAAACCGATCACAACAGTAACTTACTCTATTATTTTGGTTACCCTGATCAAAATGGAGCGGGTGTAGCCCTTACCGCTTGGGGCGGAAAAGAAAGTCTAAAAAGACATTTTGCTGACTTAAATCTACAAGGCTCATATTCATTATTTGGCCGTGAACACGAAGCGACACTGGGTTATAGTTATCTACAAAGTAAACAATATGATCAACAAACTTCAGGTATGATCAATGATATTAATATCTACAATGATTACTCCCAAGGTTATTTACGTCAGCTCACCACAAACTGGGCAAGCTGGACACCCCAATCAGTAACTTGGTCAGCGTTTAGTGATGCTGCAAACTATACTCAAAAGCTCAATTCTGTATATGCTGCAACACGCCTACACTTAAACGATGATTTAAAACTTTTACTCGGTTTAAATTATGTTCAAGCTAAAAGTGAAGGTGAAAGTTATGCTTCATCAATGGCCTATGATGAAAACAAAGTATCTCCTTATGCTGGCATTACCTATAACTTTAACCCTGAATACACGGGTTATCTAAGCTATACCTCTATTTTCCGCCCACAATCTGGATTAGGTACTGATAATAAAGCACTCAAACCAGTTGAAGGCGAAAGCTATGAGGCAGGTATTAAAAGTTCATGGCTAGATGACAAACTCACTGGAACTTTGGCGGTGTTTCGTACAGAACAAAGTAATTACCCATTACGTAACTCTGACGGAAACCCTCTCAATCGAAAAGTTGAAACCAGTGACTTGCGTTCTCAAGGGGTAGAAGTTGGACTGGCTGGACAATTAACAGATCATTTAAATCTGACATTCGGTTATAGCCAATTTAGTTTAAAAGATTTAAAAAATGGTGGAGAGGCACGTACTTACAACCCTAACCAAACCATTAATCTTTTAACCACCTATACTATTCCAGCTATACCTAAACTGAAAATTGGCGCAGCGTTACAATGGCAAGATGCGACCAAGCTGTATGACTCTTCTGTAAAGAGTACAATTACCCAAGATGCTTATGCTTTAGTGAATTTGATGGGTAGCTATGACTTGAATAAGCATATTTCGCTACAGGCAAATGCAAACAATGTGACAGACAAAAAATATTTATATAGCTTCCCAGATGGTCAGGCTTTTTATGGCCCATCTGCAAACTATAGTGTTGCTGTAAAATTTAAATACTAATCTGAATTCGCCTTAATCTTTTAAGATTAAGGCGTTTTCAATTGCAAGAAAGTGATCGTTATGCAGATTGTGCTCTACCCTTTATCAGTGCTCTATCGTTTTATACTGGCTTTTGGTATGGGCTATGTGTGCAGTTATTTAGTATCCTTAGCTTTAATTGATGTGTTTTATCCTTATTTTGCCAAAGCTGAATCTATTTACTTGGCGGCATTTAGCGCACTTATTTTTTACATTATTTTTGTGATTCTAAGCTTTTGTATACATTCTTTAAAAAAACTTACGCTGATCAGCCTAGCTCTGGTTGCTACTTTTTTCCTATTTTCCAAGTTTATAGGTTAACTCATGCATAAATCTGTTCGTCAATCTATGGCATGGTTACACTCTTGGATCGGGCTTACCTTCGGCTGGCTGTTATTTGCAATTTTTTTGACGGGTTCTGCAACATATTATCGCCATGAAATTAGTATGTGGATGCAACCACAATTCGCGAGTATGCAAATCAAACAGGAATCCGCTATACAGTCTGCGTTTACTTATTTGCAAAAAAATGCCCCAGATGCAAAAAGTTGGTATATCGGTGTTGCAAACCAGAATACCCCTGCAAATAAAATTTATTGGCAAAAAGCAGATGGTGGTTATGAAAGTAAAACTTTAGATGCCAATACAGGTAAAGAATTGCGTCTTTCTGCCACACAAGGCGGTGATTTCTTCTATGGGTTTCATTATCAGCTTTATGGAATGCCTTATTCGATTGGGCGTTTGATTGTGACTTTTGCAGCTTTAATCATGTTTATAGCCTTAATTTCAGGCATTATTACCCATAAAAAGATATTTACCGATTTCTTTACCTTAAGAGCATTTAAAGGTCAGCGTTCATATTTAGATTTTCATAATGTAAGTTCGGTAATCGCATTGCCCTTTTTCTTAACCATTACATTTACCGGCTTAGCGATCTTTTTCTATCTGCTTTTCCCCGCAGGGATGAAAAAAGCCTATCCAGATAATCCATATCAGTATTTTGATGAAATTCGTCATGTTTCAACAGCTAACAAGGCTCAAGAAGCACAGCCGAAGAATATGTTATCTATTCAACATTTCCTGCAACAAACCCAACAGCAATGGGGAAAAACTAATATTGATAACATTACCGTAGATCAACCCAATACACAGCTTGCCAAGCTCACGATTACTGCCTTAGAAGATCATTCGATTACACGTAATCAAGCACAACTTAGCTTTAATGGCGCTACTGGTGCTTTAATTGGGAATACTCGCAATAACAGTGCAATAGCAACATTAAATGCCAGTATGTATGGACTGCATATGGCGAATTTTGCCCAACCTTTATTGCGTTTAGGTTTATTTTTCTCTGGTCTTCTGGGCTGTGCAATGATTGCTTCGGGCTTATTGCTCTGGAGTTTAAAACGACAATTACAAAAGAAAAATGATCATTTTCACTTTGGGCATTATCTGGTAAATCGACTTAATACCACGATGATTATTGGTTTACCCATTGCGATGTTGGGTTATTTATATGCTAATCGTTTTGTGCAACTTCAAGCAGATACACCGAATTATGAAGTCTATACATTTTTCACTTTGTGGTTATTCAGTTTTATAATTGCGCTCTGTACAAAACAACAATATCTCTGGAAAACTCAGCTCAAGTTGCTGATTGCCATGACATTAGCCTTGCCTATTTTAAATGCCTATTATCTGATTTCTAATCAATATATTCATTCATTACAGGACTATTGGTTATTTTTACGTGTAGACTTAATGATCTGGTTATTTGCCATTTTAGCGATTTTTTTACATCAAAGAATCACACCGATTCAAAACAAAGCTGTGGCGAAGATCAAGAAAAAACTGGAACAAAAATCAGCGCAGGAGCCTGTGTCATGATATTGGTATTTGCATTTCTCCTGATCCTGATTGCCAGTTATAGCTTGTATTTGATCAGCTCAAAGCAGATCACCAAGACTCAGAAAAGTAAATTGTCTGTTTTAGCGCAACATGTGAAATTGGTAAAAGTTATCTCGTTTGCGTTGATCATCTTGGCTTTATTTTTATTCAGTTTAAATTATGGCAATAGCATCTCTTTTGTGGCCTTATGCATACTGAGTAGTCCAATACTGTTTGGATTGATACTCTTTGTCAATGATTTAAAACCTAAAATAAAAAAGTAGACATCTAGCGTTTTAACACAGCTCTAGACTCAATTAAATTTAAGTTTAGATAATTTTCAGCATAATCGTGCTCATTCCTATCAAAAAATGGAAGCTTATCGCTTCCATTTTCAACAGTTAAACATTAAATTCAATATGTTTTCCTGTGGGAAGCTCTACATCAATGCGAAGCTTCCCTCCCATTGCTTCAACATATTTCTTTATTGTTGAAATTTTAAGATCATGACCACGATTTTCAATTGCTGAAAGTGAAGGCTGCTTGATTCCAAGTATCTCAGCTAATTCTTTTTGCGAAATCTCTAATTCTTCTCGAATAAGATGCAGCTGCGTTTGTAAACGTAGTTCATCAGCCATTTTTTGAATTCGGTCTTGACTCTCTGGAGAGCGACCAGCCAATAGTTCCTGTAAGATTTTAGCCATTAGATTGATCTCCTAGGGTTGAAAGATGAAGTTCGTATTGCTGTTCTGCAATATCTAACATCTCTTTATAAAAACGCTTTTTACCGCCCTTATTACCAATACAAAGCACAATAGCCTGTCGTAATGGATCAAATATAAAAAAGGCTCTTAGTGGTTTACCTCTATGCTGAACACGTAATTCTTTCATGTTCGTGAATTTCGAGTCATTTACGGTATCAACTAAAGGGCGACCTAAACTTGGCCCCAGCTGTTGTAGAACGACCAATGCAGCTAAGACTTTTTCCTGTGTTGAATCATCTTGCTGTTCAAGCCATTCATTAAACAAATCCGTTGTAATGACTGTCCACATGCGAAACCTAGAAATATAGACTGTAATCTATATTTTAATATAGTACTTATAGAAAGGCAAAGTTTCTTTTAAGAATTGAACGCTCATGTAAAAAACATTCGAGCAGTGTTTTTACTTTCTTATGATTGTTAAAGTGTTAGAAGATTAATGTTCAATTTACGATTAGATTGCCAAAGTACAATAATTTTTTAATTATCTTTGGCTATACTATAAATCGTTTTTATTCGATATAAATAACTGGTGTAATTTCCACGAAAACTATACAATCTACATTACCCCACTATTCTCCCAATTTCTGCTGAATTTGTCTTAAAATAATTTAAGCTGTTCAGGTTGTAACTTCATTTCAATATTTTACAATTTAATCAATCTATAAAATTTCCACGAGGATTTTATGTTGCTGCAATGGTTTGAAAAGTTAGTCGATCCATATCCGTCGAAAGGTTTAAACGAACCATTACCCACCAAGTTCTTTCCATTTGTTTGGCAAGCTGCGGCTGGTGTTAAGCGTTATTTATTGATTTTAATATTATTCACTGCTGCAACAGCAAGTTTTGAAGCTTTATTTTTTTCACAAATTGGACATTTAGTCGATTGGTTGACACAGTCTAAACCTCAAGACTTTTTAGTAAATCATCGTGAAAATTTGATCTTTTTAAGTTGTATTTTATTGGCAAATATCTTTTTTGCCAGTATGCAATCCATTATCAGACATCAGATTTTATACAGTAGTTTTCCAATGCGTTTACGTTGGAGATTTCATAATCTAATGCTACGCCAAGGCTTAGACTTCTTCCATAATGATTTTGCTGGACGTTTATCAGCCAAAGTCATGCAGACGGCGCTAGCGGTACGTGAGTTTTGGGTGATTTTGGGCGACATGGTGACTTATGTTGTCATCTATTTCATCACCATCAGCATTGTATTGGGATCAATTTCTCCTATTCTATTGATTCCACTTTTATTATGGTTGGCGTTGTTTGTTAGTGCAGCCTTATATTACATTCCAAGATTAGGACGAATTTCCAAAGAACAAGCCGATGCACGTGCGGTGATGACTGGACGTGTAACCGATGCCTATACCAATATTCAGACAGTAAAACTTTTTGCGCATGCAGGCCGCGAAAGCCAGTATGCAAAAGAGTCAATGAAAGAATTTATGCGTACAGTGTTCAAACAAATGCGTTTAGGCACTGCATATGAACTTTGCATCAATTTGCTAACAGCCGTTTTATTCTTTGGGGTATTAGGTACTGCCGTTTGGTTATGGTTACAGGGTCAAGCAGCGATTGGTGTGATTGCAGCAACAACAGCCATGATTCTTAAACTTAACAGTATGGCTGAGTTTATGATGTGGCAAACTTCTGCCCTATTTGAAAATGTCGGAACAATTCAAGATGGTATGCAAACTTTAGGTCGTCAGATTAATATCCAAGACAAAGAAGATGCCAAACCACTTGTTGTGACTCAAGGTAATATTAAATTTAGCGATGTCACATTTGCTTATAACAGCAAAAAAGTCATTGATCACTTTAATTTAAACATTCAACCGGGTGAAAAAATTGGGATTGTTGGACGTTCAGGCGCGGGAAAATCTACATTAATTCAATTACTTTTACATTTTTACACCATCAATAATGGAAAAATTACCATTGATGGTCAAAATATTGAAGAAGTCACTCAAGATAGTTTAAGAAAAAATATTGCGCTTGTGACCCAAGATACCTCTTTATTACATCGTACAGTTGCGGAAAATATCAAATATGGTCGTCCTGATGCGACTGATGAAGAAATGTATGAAGCCGTAAGAAAAGCCAAAGCGGATGAGTTTATTCCGCAACTTTCAGACTTAAGAGGTCGTACTGGCTATGATGCTTATGTTGGTGAGCGAGGGGTAAAACTTTCTGGTGGTCAACGTCAACGCATTGCCATTGCACGTGTATTTTTAAAAGATGCGCCTATTTTAATCTTGGATGAAGCAACCAGTGCTTTAGACTCCGAAGTTGAAGCTGCAATTCAATCGAGCTTAGATGAGTTAATGCAAAATAAAACTGTGATCGCGATTGCTCACCGTCTTTCAACCATTGCTCAAATGGATCGTTTGATTGTGTTAGATCAAGGTCAAATTGCAGAACAAGGTACTCACGAGGAACTGATCGCACAAAATGGTATTTATGCACACTTATGGCATAGACAGACAGGTGGTTTTTTAGTTGAACCTGAACAAAAAGCCTCAGAGGATGAAGATTCAACAGTCAGCACTTCGTAAATAAAGCCTTTAAATAGCCAAATTATAAAAACCACGTTAAAAATAGCGTGGTTTTTTATTATATAGTCAACCTGTCGAAAAACTCAGACTCAAGAATATAATTTTTCATAATTAATATTTTAAATTAAATCAATTATATGTAAAAATATTTGATTATAAAAAAGTTAGCAATGCCACAGTTTACTTTTAAAATTTTAATCTCTTTGCGTAGTCTATGCCTCATCTTATACTGCAAACAGCACTCTTGAGCTTTCCCGTTACTTATCCAAATAAAACAACAACTCTTCCCTATAACTCAATAATCAGAAGCAAAAAAGCTGTCTTATATCCTTATATAAAGACAGCTTCTTATTTAAATCTAGCCAATCAACGCTATTTTAAATGATTAATACCAATTCATTAACGAAACACCTAGACCAACATAGGTCGCACGGTGATTATAATCAATCAAGCTTTCACCATAACCATCAAACAATTGAAAATGCCCACGTAACTTGCCCTTAATTGGAAATGCCCAATCAAATTGCATTGCACCATGCGAGTCATCCCCACCTTTTAAAGAGTGACGTAGCATCAAAGAAAAATCATTGTCATTCCAGCGATAGAATGCGGTCAAATCACCACGACCGATATAATTTTTAATATCAGGGTTATTGTCATCCTGAAAATCTTCTTCAATGCGATACCACGGACGTACCATTAAGGCAAAATTATCTTTTTCAAAACCAAGATTTAAAATGACCCTATTCCAACTACGTGATAGCGGATCAGAACGTCCGTTTGACTGATGATTCAAAGTCAGACCCAGTAAGCGACCATTTAAACCTAATAAATTATAATTGGTTCTAAAAATCAAACTCGCTTCAGGTTCGTAATTTGTTTCACGAAATGGACGAGACTCTTCACTGTTATAAACTTGCCAGCGAGAAGATTGGGTATAACCGACCCAAACATCACCATTGTTCCCAAACAGATTTTCGGCAGCTTTGGTTTTTAAAGAAATCTGGAATTTCGCTTCCATCGACTTTAAATTTTGATCTTCATCCACGGTGTTTTGAGGATTTGGACTCTGTGGAAATTCATTTTTCTTACTGGTCCAAAATGCGGGAAGTAAATATACAGGTTGGTTCGCTCGAATATTCCACGTACCTAATTTACTGTCTTGAGAAAGCTCCCAACGTCGATCAAGTAATGAGGTATTCGGATCAATTTTATCGCCATGAATCGCAAATAAATTTTCTGCTTTCTGGGTGATTTTATCTTTGAGGGTTTCAGGTTCAACATCGGCTTTTTGAATATCTAAAGCAGCACGTTGCTCTGACACCAAAACTTGCGGAGCAACTGTAGGTATTTTAAATATTTTATCGTAACAAGCCAAACGGTCAGCATTAGATTCGAGTGCAACACAGGCTTGCGTACTTGCAGGATTCACTTGTGCAGTATCATCTGCATGAGCAATGGTCACCAAACCAAAACTGAGCATCATTAAGATGCTCAGATTCAATGGTGTACGTTCAAAATTTTTGAACGACATAGAATTCTCCAGAAAGAATTTATAGGGTTAATTTACTTTCTTAATTTCAAAACCTAATTGTTCCAACACTTCTTTTTTGGCAACTGGAGCGACTACAGCTCTTACAGGCTTTTGCTCAAGTAAATAAGTTTGTGTGACACGCTTAAGGTCGTCAATAGTAACGTTTAATAAGCGCTCGCGTAATTGCTTTCTAAACGCAGGTGTGCGTCCATGAAGCAATGCATAGCATGCAGTAATGGCTTCACCTGCTGGTGAACCAGGTTTATCCATACTGGAAACCAGACCGAGAATAGCTTCTTCAAGCTGATAATCATGCTGCTCTTTGTTTAACAACCAATCTAAACTTGCTTCAAAGTCTTGGAAAGTTTCTGCAAGGCGTGGATCACGATAACTATAGAATCGGAACGAACAAGCATTGCCATCATAACTTGCGCCCCCACCATATGCACCACCCTTTTCACGAATAGCACTATGTAGGAAACCATTGCGTAAATAGCCTGCAAGCACCATCAACGGCGCTGCATCTGGATGGGCAACATCTACAGCTTGGTAAGCAGAAGCACAAAATTGAACATTGGCTTGAATTAACCAAGCTTGATCTGCATTGCTCTCATCCATAGCCACTTGCGTTAAATAGACAGGAGATTGATCAACTGCAAGTTTATCCCAAACCGTTTGCACTTCTTCAACTAAACGCTCTGAATGATGCTCTTCACACACCAATAAAAATTGTTTTGGTGCAAGCATTAAGCCCTTATGAATTGATTTTAACTCATCTATAAACGCATCATATGCCGCATCATCTTTTTCAATTTTTGCGATCAAATCACCTAGCCAATTCAATGCGCCCAGGCCTGTATTGTCATAATCGCGTTTTGCCAACGCACTCATATGACGTGAGGCAATTTGCATGGCATAACTATGTCCAGAACCCGATAAACGAGAAGCCCAACGTGTTTTACGTTGTTGTAAAAGTTCGATAATACGATCTTTTTCATCAAAACGTAGTTGCTCAAAAGCCAATTTAAGCAACTGAATTGCATCAAACTTATCCGTTAAAGATTTGGTTGTTAAGGTCAACCATGCACTAATTTGACCTTTGTCATCGGTTTTAGAACGAAGTGAAGCGCCCATTCCCAAACCGCCACTGACTGCCGTCTGTAACTGTTGAAGTTCAAGATAATCATATTCGCCCGCACCGACTTCTCCCATGAGAACAGACAGTAAGTTAAAATAAGGCGATTTTACAATTTGATCTGGTATTTGAATCAATACTTGTTGGTAGTAAATTCCATTTGTACCTGCATGGTACAGATTTAATGGTGTATCTACCCCATTGCAAATCACTTCACGCAATTGACCTTGAACAATGGCCAATTCAGCTGGAATGTCTTCCAAACCGACTTTAGGCAATAAGCTCAAATCATCTGGAGTTTCTTGACGAATTTTTAAAGCTTCAGTTTGTGCGATAATTTCAGCTTTATCTGCTTCTGACAAAGCCTCACCAATTTTCGCCAATCGTGCTTTTTCATCTTCTGCTTCTTGAGCAGATTTATTTGCATCTGGAACTAAAGTCATTTGTACACGATGCGGGTTATCCAATAAATGAACTTGAATCAAGTTAGATAACCACATCGGATCTTTGAGTTCTTCTTTTACTTCTGCAATGGCAGTATCTACATCCCAAGCATGGATTGGATCATTATGATGAATTGCATTGCCCAAACCATTGAGGATCAGTGTTAAACCATACGGCGTACCATCACCACTGATTTCACGTTGATGTAATTCAATTTGATGCAAAATTGCATCAACCATGTCTTTATCGATAGGCTTAGAAGCAACATCTTGAAGAATATTAAGCACGCCATTTTTAAATTCTTCAGTATGCTCAGGATTTGAACCTTGAACTCCACAATAGAACGTCATTTCATAGTTAGAATCATCTACACCCATGATTGGACCTGTAGACTGTGCATAACCACATGTTTCTAAATAATGGCGCAACGGCGAAGCAGAGTTTTCTAAAAGAATCCCTTCAACCAAACGCATACCCAGGCGAAGTTTAACATCACTGGTTTTTGGCAATAACCAAGACAAAATATGATAGGTCTTGTCTGTTAAATCTTCTGCATCAACAGCATAGGTTTCTTGTACTTCAATCGGAGCTGTTAGTCTTTGCTCTTCTTTAGAGTAAATCGTTTCACCTTTGCTGAATTTAGACAGCGCCAACTTTTCAAATTGTTCTTGCAGTTTATAAGCAGGCTCATCACCAAAAGTCATAAATACTGCATTACTCGGATGATAATGTGATTTGTAAAACGCCACTAACTCATCATAAGTTAGGTCAGGAATATCCTTCGGATCACCACCAGAATTATAATGATAGGTTGTTTTCGGGAACAAATGATGCGCAAGCTGATGATAAAGCTGATCTGACGGTGAACTCATTGCCCCTTTCATTTCATTAAATACCACGCCTTTATAAACAGGCTCACCATTTTCCAGCTCAATACGAATACCTTCTTGAGCAAAATCCAATGGATTTAAATTGGCCGCAAAAGCCGCGTCCAAATAGACTTCCAAAAGGTTTTGGAAATCCTTTTTATTTTGGGTTGCAAATGGATAAGCGGTCCAATCAGCTGCTGTAAACGCATTCATAAAAGTATTTAATGAACGACGAATCATCAAAAAGAATGGATCACGTACTGGGAATTTCTCTGAACCACACAATGCTGTATGTTCAAGAATATGTGCCTCACCTTTGGAATCCATTGGTTGAGTACGGAAAGCAACAAGGAACACATTTTCGTCGTGATCAGTTGCTAAATGGTAGTGCATTGCACCAGTCACTTTATGTTTATATTCAGACACTAAAATGTCTAAAGCTTCTACATGGTGTTGACGTACCAGCTGAAACGCAGGATGAACAGTTTGAGATAAGGTTTCAGTGACATCTACAGTCATGCGATCTCCAATATTAAATGTTTATCTATACGTTTAAGTATAACCGAAACTTTAATAAATGCGATTCATTCCTAACACTAATTCTTAGTAAATCAATCAGGATTCATCGCGACTTGCTGTTCAAATATCAAGAATCAGCAATGAGATAAATAAAAAAGTGATGATCAAAAGATTCTATCATCACTGTAAAACTTAACTTTTTTAACTCAATATTTTAATTAGTGATGCTTCGAGCCTTTTTAGGCTAATGTTTTCTATGTATTCCGATAATGAGTAAAGGTTGTGAACCAATCTAAATAGGCTTTCCCTGAAAATGATTAAACAAGTGTTATCTGTATTAAGAGCTTTTTATAGAAAAGAATTGCTTAGGCTATTTTTAGTATATTTACCAAGAAAAATTTTTGGAGATCAACATGGATACATCCCCAAAAATAAAAAGTATCTTAAAGCCTATAGCTATAAACCAGCAGCCCCTTGATCGAATTATGCTGCTACTCAAAGTTAAGCGCTATAGGCCAAGGGATTTCCAAATTCACTAAATTAAATATTTAAAGTAATTATAATTTGGGTGATTTGAGACAAAAACATAATTTTGCTTTTGATAAAATGGCGCTGCATCTTTTTCACTACTTAAGCACAAGGCAGAAAAATTAGATTTTGCTCTTTTTTCAAGTTCGAGCAATAAACTTTTACCCAATCCAGTTTTTCGGTATTCAGGCAATACATAGAAACGACGTACCCGACCAATTTTATGCTGAGTTTCAGGGTTCTGCTTTGTATCACCATCTTCACTGATTTGAATATTTAAACCACCGCATGCAACCAGTTTATCTCCATCAAACGCAACCAATAAAAATTCACCATGTCGATTAAATTTATTGCTGCCTTGCTGAAACTCATCAACCAAACGTTGAATAAAATGAAACCCTTCTTTTTCAGCAACTACGGCTAAATCTTGAATTTGCGCAGGCAATTGATCTACCTGTTGAATTAAAATATTCACTCAACCTCCAATATATTTAGGGTCTGTAGACAGTTTTAACTTTATGCCTATGTTTATTTCTAAACAAAACCTACCCCAGCGATCTCAATCAATCACCGTGAAACAATCTAATTTAATGACTCACACTGATCAACACAATGGCTTAAATTACGCAATAATCATCTCAAAAACAGGTTTTGTTCAGCACACCATCAAGTTATAAAATTCCAACAAACCATATTTGACAAATGTAATTGAAATTTTTTCAACAAACTACTGTAAAGCTGAGCATTCGTGTAAACTTTATGTTTTTAACATTGATGTGATGAAGAACATGGCTATAGTTGACCTTTTTGCAATTGGTAACGCGCTCATTGACCAAGAATTTAAAGTATCAGATCTCTTTTTAGCTGAACAAAATTTGCAAAAAGGCACCATGCAACTCGCAGATGGTGAGTCCCAAACTCAGCTATACAATAATTTAAAAGCCAGCCAAAATTATAAAGGTCAAGCATCTGGCGGTTCAGCCGCCAATACCACAGTGGCATTCAGTGCATTAGGTTCTTCAGCATTTTATGCATGCCGTGTTGGAAATGATGATCTAGGCACAATTTATCTCGACGGCTTAAATGAAGCAGGCATCAAAACTTCGAAAAAATCGATCAGTGAAGGTGTTACGGGTACATGTATGGTTCTGGTCAGTGAAGATTCAGAACGTACGATGCAAACTTATCTCGGCATTACTGCAGAACTTTCAGATCTACAAATGGATTTTGAACCTTTAAAAACAGCGCAATGGTTATATATCGAAGGTTACTTGTCTACAAGTGATTCAGCACGCGCAGCCGTAAAACAAGCACGTCAAATTGCCCGTGATCACAAGGTTAAAATCGCATTGACCCTATCTGACCCGGCAATGGTGCAATATGCACGCCAAGGTCTAAATGAACTAATCGATGATGGTGTGGATCTAATTTTCTGTAATGAACAAGAAGCCATGATGTATACAGAAACTGACTCTGTTGAAGCTGCGCTGAATAAATTAAAAACACTAAGTACTGATGTGGTGATTACACTAAGTGAAAAAGGTGCATTAGTCGCAGATCAAAAACAGCATTTTTATGTTCAAGGTCGTAAAGTAAATGCAGTAGATGCAAATGGTGCTGGTGATGCATTCTCAGGTGCTTTCTTATATGCTTTAAATAATGGTGAAAATTTACAAACTGCGGCACAACTTGCTATTCTTATTTCAAGTGAAGTTGTGTCTAAGTTTGGACCACGCCTAGACGTTGCAGAATACGCAAATCTACTCGAAACGTTCAAAAAGGAATGTGCATAAATGTCTGAAAAAATTGCAATGACCGATGAAATTGAAGAGCGTAAGGCACGTGCGTTTGACACAATGACTGGCGACACCATTTTTATCACTCAACGTGATGGTGCATTTTATGCCTACCAAAATGTCTGCCCTCACCTACAAACTGAACTAGAATTTCTTGAAAATCAGTTTTTAGACCAAGACGGCGAATATATTCAATGCTCTACGCATGGTGCTTTGTTTGAAGTTGAAACAGGTGAATGTATTTCAGGGCCATGTCTGGGTGATAAACTTGAAAAAGTAAATATTTCAGTCCATTCAGATGGTGGTATTTACATCGAGGACGAATAAGGTTGGAAACTGCCATGCTTGGATTCTTATTTGAACATGAATTAATGCCCTTTCACCTCAGTGTCTTGGCTTTAATTCTGCTGAGTATGGCAGAAACTTTTGGCTACTATATTGGCTTACGGCCAAGTACCTTTCTGAAAAAAATTTCACCAGATTGGCTCATTGAGTCGCCCCTGTTACAAGTCAAATTTTCCAAAGTACTTATTTTCGTTTTTTTATTATTAAATTTTAGTTTTGCAGGCTATTTTTTACAACTCTCGATCTTTGCAAGCAAACAAGTTTTTGCCGCTTGGTATTATGTGGTTTTACCCGCATTGGTGATTGCAATCTTCTTTACCGTGTTTATGATTCATTGTTTGGATCAGGTGATAAAACCTAAAGTTGCATTAAATCAAGTTGACTTGCTTGGACGATTAGCCACAGTCTCTAGTGGTAATGCACGACCTGGGTTTTCAGCTCAAGCACGGGTCCGTGATGAAAATGGACAACTGCACTATATCCAAGTCGAACCAGAATTTGGTGAGTTAGAATTTCAATCTCAAATCATCTTAATACGTTTTAGAAAATCACATTATATTGCCAAGAAAATTTCGACCTCAAATCACCTCTTTAGTTCAGATCAGTATTAATTTACAACATTAATTTCCAATGTCTTCTTTCAACTCAACCTTCGTTTGTGTAACGCATAGGCTCAATAACTCATTGTATTTCTTAAACTTAGTTACTTCCATAAAACATAATGAAGTCATAGTTTTACATCGAAAAAATAAACAAAATTTAACGCGCCCATCAAATCAAAAACGGCAATTCATGATCAATTCTTTCAGAGATCTATAGCAAAATTTAAATACTACATAAAAATATTCGAGTAGATGAAAGTCATTCAATAAATTTTTAGTCAGCAATGATTAAGCTTCTTTCATCAATCCTTTTTAAAACCATAAATCAACATAAACACCTCTCATCCTAACCTTCTCTCAAAAAGAAAAAGTAACTTCCAATACCAATGCGATTCAGTCAACACGATCATTTTTTTTGTTTATGAAAGAGATCCATTGATTAACATATTTTAAATAACAATTAACTGAGCTTTAAAACCAACCGTTTTAATCGGAATAATTTTTCATCAAATTTAATTCAAACCAATTTAGTTGGTTTAATAAAATCTAAACAATACTATTTTACTAGGTTTTATTTTTATTAATTACAAGTGTTTTAATCAACTTTAAAATCAATAAAAATTAGTATATTTTTTAACAACACAATTTTTTAAGTCATTGTTTAATTTAAATTTAATAATATATTTTTATTTTAACTGTTTTATCTATTTATTTCTTGTTGCGTTTTGTTTAATAATATAAGCATATTTAAATAATAGGCTTAACGCATGAGCTTAAAACCTAACGATTTAAACCGTCGGCTTGTCAGAGAAATTGCAGTCATATTAATAATTAAGATTGCCCTTTTAATGACGATCAAACATATCTGGTTTGATGCGCCGACTATTCCTAAAGATTTTGATAACCAAGTTGCTGAGCGTATTGCTGGCAGTCCTTCCCAAATCAAGGAGACACGTTGATGATTTCTGAAAGCGTGGTCGATCTTTCGCGGTTCCAATTTGCAATGACCGCGATGTATCACTTTATATTTGTACCACTTACTCTAGGTCTGGCTTTTATTCTTGCCATTATGGAAACCACTTATGTGATTTCTGGTAAAGAAATTTATAAAGACATGACCAAATTCTGGGGCAAACTTTTTGGTATTAACTTTGCTTTAGGTGTAACCACTGGTCTGACCATGGAATTCCAGTTCGGTACAAACTGGGCGTACTACTCTCACTATGTGGGTGATATTTTTGGTGCGCCACTTGCCATTGAAGGATTGATGGCATTCTTTCTAGAATCAACTTTTATTGGTTTATTCTTCTTTGGCTGGGATCGCCTTTCAAAAGTTCAACATTTAAGTGTGACGTGGTTAGTTGCGCTGGGTTCGAATTTATCCGCATTATGGATTTTAGTTGCTAATGGTTGGATGCAAAATCCTGTCGGTTCAGAATTTAATTTTGAAACCATGCGTATGGAACTTGTCGACTTTGGTGCTTTGATTTTTAACCCAGTTGCTCAAGTGAAATTTGTTCACACGGTGTCTGCAGGTTATGTGACTGGTGCAATCTTTGTTCTCGCCATTTCAAGTTATTACTTATTGAAAAAACGTGATTTACCATTTGCGCGTCGCTCTTTCGCCATCGCTGCAATCTTTGGTTTAGCGTCTACACTTTCAGTCATCTTATTGGGTGATGAATCTGGTTATGAGCTTGGTGATGTTCAAAAAACCAAGTTGGCTGCAATTGAGTCTGAGTGGGAAACACATCCTGCACCTGCGCCATTTACTTTATTTGGTATTCCAAATCAGGAAGAACAACGTACTGACTATGCCATAAAAATCCCGTATGCGATGGGTATTATTGCCACACGTTCACTCGATAAAGAAGTCACTGGGCTTAAAGATTTGATGGTTCAACATGAGGCCCGTATCCGTAATGGTATGGTGGCATATAGCGAACTTGAAAAACTTCGTGCTGGTGACCGCTCACCTGAACTTATGGCATCGTTCAAAGAAAACCAAAAAGATTTAGGTTATGGCTTACTTCTTAAAAAATATACTGAAAATGTAACAGATGCTTCTGAAGCACATATTCAAGCAGCAACAAAAGATACCATTCCAAATGTAACCGCATTGTTCTTCTCTTTCCGTGCAATGGTCGCTTCTGGTTTCTTAATGCTACTCCTGTTTATTCTTGCAACATTTGCTGTGGCAAAACGCAATGCAGAAAATAAACCATGGTTACTTAAATTTGCATTGTTTGCACTACCTTTACCTTGGATTGCAGCACAAACAGGTTGGTATGTAGCAGAAGGTGGTCGTCAACCGTGGACCATTGGTGAAGTGTTGCCTACACATCTCTCTGCCTCAAGTTTAAGCACTGGCGATGTATGGGGATCAATCATTGCATTAGCCGCGTTCTATACTGTGTTATTGATTATTGAAATGTATTTAATGATCAAATTCTCACGCTTAGGACCAAGCTCTTTACATACAGGTAAATATCACTTCGAGAAACTTGAAGCTCAGCAAGCTCAAACTGGGGAGAATCAATCATGATCGAATATGAACTTCTCAAAATTATCTGGTGGGTTTTAGTCGGTGTTCTACTGATTGGCTTTGCCCTCACAGATGGTTTCGATATGGGCTCAATGGCACTGATGCCATTTGTAGGTAAAACTGATGATGAACGCCGTGCAGCAATCAATACCATTGCACCGCATTGGGAAGGTAACCAAGTTTGGTTCGTGACTGCGGGTGGCGCACTATTTGCTGCTTGGCCTATGGTTTATGCAACGGCTTTTTCCGGTATGTATTGGGCGCTGTTGCTGGTCTTATTTGCACTCTTCCTGAGACCTGTTGGCTTTGACTATCGCTCTAAACTGCAAAATACCCAATGGCGTAATTCCTGGGATTGGGGCCTATGTATCGGCGGTGCTGTACCTGCGCTAGTTTTCGGTGTTGCATTTGGTAATATGTTCTTAGGCGTCCCGTTTACTTTAGATGAGACTGTACGTTCAACTTATACAGGTAGCTTCTTTGCCCTGCTTAATCCATTTGCATTGGTTTGCGGTATAGTAAGCTTGTCGATGCTGTGTGCACATGGTGGCGCATGGTTAATGCTACGTACAGATGGTGTATTACGTCAACGTTCTGCTAAAGCAACGCAATTGATGGGTATACTCTTCTTAGTTACCTTCTTGGGCGTGGGTGCTTGGTTATATTTTGGTGGCATCGAAGGATATACTTTGGTACAGCCATTTAATACCAATGCTGTTGCCAATCCGCTTGCGAAAGAAGTATTAACAACAGGTAACCATGGTTGGATGAATAACTATTCAATCTACCCAATCACAATGCTTGCACCTATTTCTGCAATCCTTGGCGCAATCCTGATTATCTTTGGTGCTGGTAAAAACAAAGCTGGCGTGAGCTTTACAGGTTCTACCTTAGCGGTGACTGGTTCAATTTTAACTGCTGGTTTTGCACTGTTCCCATTCTTAATGCCATCAAGTATCAACCCAACTGTAAGTTTAACAATGTGGGATGCGGTTTCGAGTAAGAATACATTGACAGTAATGACTGTGGTTGCTTCTATATTTGTGCCAATTATTTTAATCTATACCACATGGTGTTATTACAAAATGTGGGGCGTTATCACCAACAAACATGTTCAAGATAACTCACACAGCCTGTACTAAGGCTGTGTCTAAGCAAATAGGAGAATATTTATGTGGTATTTCGCTTGGATTCTTGGGATCTTGATGGCGTGTTTTGCAGGTGTGTTAAGTGCACTCTATATTGAACATCATCAAGATTTGGATGAGGAATAAACCATGACAGAGATCGCAATGACAACAAAAGAAAGAAAGCCGAATAAGTTTGCAATGGCCATTTCGTTTTTGATGGCATTGCCTCTTGCTGCGGTATTGTTGATTCACCCTGGCGCCATGCTTGATGCCAATGGTCACTATAACCATAGTGCGCTCATGATGGTGATGATTGGTATTTCAGGTGGCTTTATACATGGGGTAGGATTTCTACCACAGTTTTGGTTATGGAAATGGTTATTTAGTCCCTATGTCGCATGGCCACTCATGCTATGGGGCTATTACACTTGGTTCTTTAGCTAAGTCCTATATTTGAAAAAATAAGACCCTGATTTATTCAGGGTTTTATTTTAATTGGATGAAGCTTTACTCGCGACACTCTTTCTCATTTCGATTAAATGCAAATCTACAATAGGTATGCCTACATTTGCATTTAAAGGATAATCCTCCACTCTTCCTGTTCGTATATAGCCACGGCGCTGATAATAAGCAATCAATTCATGACGTACACTTAAAACCCACATAACGAAATGCGTAAAATGACAATGGTTGGATAGAACCTTGCCATGCACATACTGTTCAGCAAAATCTAAAACATATTTGCCAATACCTTGATTTTGTAATTGAGCTGCAATACAAAATGTGCCGATTTCCACATCATGCTGGATAAAAGTCAGACCAATACATGCCACAATGTGCTCATCCAATTCAGCAACAAATAACTGAAAATTATCTTGAGCCAATGCTTGTTCTAATTGCTCGGTATTGATTCGATCACCCGTGACAATCTCTGATTCACTCGTCCAACTACGACCGTCTTGTTGTCGATAAGCAGAATTAATCAAATCAACTAAATTTGTAATATCAGATATTCGTGCTGTTCTAAAATTAAGCTGATATTTTATCAAGTTTTATTTCTATCATTTTAAGGCTGAGCAAAGTATTTTATAAAACAAAAATGATAGAGAGAAAAGCCTTATTCTCACTCAATTCCGTCTTACCCATAGAATAATTTATACTCATCAAGATGATGAAGATTATATCAATCAAGCCATTTATGCTTTTTGCATTATTTAATCATATCTGGTGTGTCTGTCGTGTGGCGATATGGATGTCGCCGTTGGGCGGGGGTATAGGATGTACCCCTCGCCAAACGAAAGATTTTTGTCACTTTTTATCTCTAAAAAGTGAGGCATTGCCTACACGAAGATATTTAAATTTTCAAGGAAAGATGTGGCAGTGCAAACTCCGCAGTACTATAAATTAACTTTTATAAAATTGTATTATTCAATGATTACTCAGTTAGATACAAAAAAGACCATCGAAATGGTCTTTTACATGTACTTCAAATTATTGCTCAGCTAACCAAGTCATAAACTTCTGACGTTCCGCCTTGCTTGCATTTTGCCAGATTTGAATCAATTGGCGATCTGCTGAATTGGCGTCACTCACGGTTTGAGTGGTCTTGCTAACTGTGGTTGCTGCTGGTGATTGGCTTGTCGTTGTTGCATATACAGCTGCGGGTTGATTTACTGGCGCTTTTTTACTTGAAGTTAAATCAATCACTTTGCCAAATAAACCAGAACCTAACCAAGGCTTCGCTTCAGTATTTACACCAGTCTGTTGCACCACGAGACGGTTTTTATTGTCATAAATCGCAATCGTTGGTTGTTCTGCATATTTTTTTGCATCTTCAAAACGCTGAGGCGGATTCACTAAAGCAATTTTATAAGTTTGACCATCTTTTAAATCTGGCGCAGTCACTGTAACCACACCCGACTTTAAAATATCATGTTCACCATTTAAATGTTCAAAATATTGTTGATAACGAACACTTACCGCAACTTGACCTGCATCGACTTTATATTCATTCTTTTTACGGATTAAACCTGAATTCACTTCTTGATCGTTCACCGCCAATACTACAATTTCTTCTGGCGCAGATAAGGTGACTGCTGCAAAAACTGATCCGCTTAGCATTAAAGCTAATGCAGCAACGCCGTATTTAAATGCCATATTGCTCTACTCTTATGTCAAATATATGTAAAATTTATTGCACTATGCAATGTCGTGATGACAGTTTTATGACAATGGCGATTTGTTCTGATTTTTATAATGAAACTATATTCATTTTACTTATCACATAATTTTATCATTTACTGGAAAAACCATTCATCTGCTTGTCCTAAAAGCACATTTTAAATTTATTTTTTCTTATTTATAACTAGGGTCTGTTGACATTTCATAAATGGCTTGCGTTGTAGGTTAAAATTGAGCAGACAAGGCAGGAAATGAAGAGAATAGCGAGACTATTTTCGAGTTTCATAACGTAGGCTGAGATAATTTTAGCCACAACCCTGAGCAAGAACAAAGCACTGCTTTGTTTGCAGCGCAAGGCGCAGCGGGGGACTAGTGTGTTTTTTGCCGCTACGTATTACCTTGCGAAACGATGTTTCTCATTATTTAGAATGACTAAATTTCGTATTTCGCGCCTAGTATCACCTAAAAAACACACGTAGTCGCAAACATAGACGAATTATCAGCAGACCCTATACCCTTTGAATAGCACACATTCAAAATAAGCATAATTCTAAAAAACAAATTAACAGGATGTTCCCCATGAATAAGAAAACCATATCCAGATTTAAAGCAATATTAACGAGATGTATCATCGGTATTACAGCTGTTTTGGTCGTACCTTATGCCACACAAACAATGGCAGCAACCAGCTATGCCACTCAAGCGAGCCCAGCACAGCTCTCAAAACTTGCCTACAATATGAATGCCAATATGGCACAACGTAACCTCAACACATCTGAAAAAAACCTGTACCAGCAACTTTACAACATTGCCAATAATCAAACCTTTCTATTCGACCCATCCATTACTACCACTATTCAACAGTACGAAAGTATCCGAAGCAAAATTCGCCAGCAATTTTCCACAGTTAGGCAGCTTGCTATAAATACTTATGGCAACCAGTCACAACAAAAAATATTACTTGCAACTAATGCTTTTATTTTAATGTATTACGATGCACTCAGTCGTAACAATCCAAAATTCTTCTGGCCAAATCTGGGTATTTTTGTAGCCAATGATGTCCGTTCTACGTATGCATTAACCTTCTCATTGTCCAATGCTTTAGATCCCTTAAATGTCACCAATGGTCAAAGTGTCATTATTGCAGGGATGAATGTACCGACATTACAGTCCACCATTGCCCAAGCCAATAATGAATTAATTAATGGGCAAGCCAATGTGATGGCAGATATTGGTGGACTCAGTATTATGCATCAACACTATGATGCTTTGGTGTTAGCACAACAACTGACTGGCTATGGATCAACCCTGACACAAGCGTTTCAATTACAAAAAATCGCAGATGAAGAAGCGCTTAGATCAGGTATTTATTCATCAAAATTTAAAAAGTTGGCTACAGATGCAGCTATCAGCTTTGGTATTCATGAACAGGAAAAAATTCTACAGCCGATGTGGGATAAGCCAATAATGCGTGATTTTGCTAAAATTAATAATTTTATGTTGTCACTCAGTTTAGAAAATTTAGGCTTACGTGGTGATATCTTTGTAGGCATCAATAAATTTAAATTAATTTTCACCCCCTATCTGATTATACGCGCACCATTCACAGCAACCAATCTGGCCAATGTACAACATCGTATCGCAATTGCACGTAACGGTTTTAATGTGCTAAATGAATGGAAACAAAATATATTCTTCGCACCATGGATTCCAATCTATCAATCGCATATTGGTAAGGGTAATGGATTGTACCAACCCGTTGGTGCGCGATAAATCATTAAACACCTCGATGCACAACATTACACTTTTTTCAAAGCGACTACATTTTGAGCACAGTTCTTGCTTGTTTAATGTTGTGTATATCGCACAATAAAAATACTCAACAAAAAATGAGGTGCAACATGATTTTTAAAGACCATATAGTCCGTGTTGAAAACATTAAAACGATGCAAATGCTGGATAAAGCGAAGTTAGATCATCAGGTTATTGCGATGTTTATGACTTGTGAAGGCATTCCTTTAAAAACCAGTGAAGTGACTGCGCTTTTAAAACAATATGAAATGCTAGGACAGCACAAAGTTCCAGCTAAAAAAGCCAAGGCATTGCTTCAGGCTAAAATGGAGCATTTTGAGGATTCTGAATTACCATGCCCTGCTGCTTATTGAGGCAGATAAGCGTTAGGATTATTGTTTAAATCACCTTTTATCGGTAAATAGAATCAATAGATACGTTCTATTTACCGCATTTAAACCATATAAACTGATAAACCATACAAGCTTCATTTCCCCAAAGCCCCACATTGTTACTTTTGTAAAGGGATTACGAATATTTGCTTTTCAAACTGATAATGTAAACCAGACTGCGCTATTTTATCCTGCAATAATTCCGAATGGTCAATATGTTTTGACGTAACGAAGCGCCCCATATAACGGTTCTCAATCGGATCAATTTGAATGTTTTTAAGTGCTTTGAGCAAGAAAATACCATAATGGCATTCTACGTACAGTCCAGATAAAAAGATTAAAAAATGATCCCATTCCGAAACATCTAAACTTGCACTCAAATGGATTCGCTCGTTGAGATTAGTCTTTGAATAATCATACAATGGGTTCAATCATCATTGAATTGTATATTTTATAAAACATTCATTTTAAGCAATCAGCTTTCATCTATATAGATGTGTATAATGAAAAGTCCTTAATAATTTATATATTTATCTCTATGCTTCAAATTCTGCAAAAACAGCTGGATGAAAGTACATTTTGCCCACTTTGTCAGGCAAGTATGTATTATGTTGAAGCTGAAGAATTTGAGAAAGAAGTGAGTTTTCACCAATGTAGCCATTGCAATCATCAAGTTTTTCAAAACAATCAACGCAACTGTCATTGTGAAACATGCCAAAGCAAACGGCGTAAACTGATTAAAGAAACTCGCTTGCAAGAAACCCGTAAGCTAAAGAAAAAAGATAATTTTGAATTAGGTTTAGACCAGCTCAGTTTTTTACATAAATTATTTTTACTGAGTATTTTAGACAATCAGGTGCATGAAAATACCAACCATCAAGAGTTTATTGATTGGGAAGTGATTAAATATCATCCCATTACCCCCAATTACTATTTTCAAAGTCAACTTCTCAATCAACTGATTAAAGACAATGTTTTTGTTGCCAAAGATTTTAGTGATGATGCACATCAATACTATATCAATGTTCGTTTGGATGGTTATTCCGAACCGAGTATGTTTAGTATCGCAACACAACTACGCCATTGGTTCTATGAAAATCTAAGCCAAGGTATCCCATTTAAAACATCCGAAGAAGTCAAAAATGCACTCTATGTTGTGCTGTATCAAGAAATTGTACAGTTTACCCAACATTATTGTCGCACGTGGGGTATCCAGATTTCGGGCAATAAAAACTTCCAAATCTTCTGTTATCACCTACTCGACACATTAGCCGTTGGGCAAATTTTCTATCTCATTCAAACTGCGCTTGAATATTTATATCAAAAAAAGGCGCTACAAGTTCGTAACGAAAACTTTATTAATACCAATATTCTCAAAAAAACAGTGCAACAATATCGAGAACGCGCAATTGCAGAAAAATGGGAAACCTCAACCCTGCCACGTCCACCGAATATTCCATTAAGTAGGATGAGTGAAATACTGTTTTATCGGTTTTTAGGCTACGATGAAGGTATCTTCTTTCAACCTGTGTGGAAATCTTGGAAAAAGATCGAACCACGCTTAAATTTCTATTCGCAAAAGCGCTGTATGTATTGTGGCTCAAACGAATTAACGGTTGAGTATGATGCACAAAATTATGTGACATTATTTTGTCGCAGTTGCAAACACCAAGACCACTACTTTACTCAGTAAGGAGCATTTATGAATCATCCTGAAAATATTACACATTCTCAAACGGATCAACTTCATACCCACACTGATGTCATTTTACAAAAAGTTGTGGATGCTTGGACTGAGTTGCAAACTCAACAGCCCTTAGTCCAGTGCATCACCAACAGTGTTGCAGCAAATTATGCCGCCAACGTCTTATTGGCTGCTGGGGCTTCCCCTGCAATGATTGATAACCCATTTGAGGCTGAAAGCTTTGCTTCTATTGCTGCGGCATTAAGTATCAATGTAGGGACGCCTACGTCTGAACAAATGCAGGCCATGCAAATTTCAGCACAAACTGTAGCAAGTAAAAATACACCGTGGGTTCTCGATCCGGTCGGTTATGGCGCATTTCTCAAATGGCGCAGTGAAATGGTCGATCAATTGATTTTGCTCAAACCAACTGTTATTCGTGGCAATGCTTCAGAGATCAGTGCACTTGCCGGAAATCAGGTTGAATCGAAAGGTGTAGACAGTACTGTGTCAAGCAATGAAGTGTATTTACAGGCTTTAGCACTTTTAACTCATACCGAATGTGTTGCAATTTCTGGTGAATCTGACTTTATTCTATCTAAAGAATTTAATAGTGTGATTCAGGTCAATGGCGGAAGCTTTTTACAGCCTAAAGTCACGGCAACAGGTTGCGCTTTAGGGGCATTAATTGCAGCTTATAGTGCAGTCACAACAGCCACGATCGCAGCAGTCTCTGCACATATCCATTTTGCGATTGCAGGAAAACTGGCTTTTGAAAAAGCCCAAGCTGTTGGGAGCTTTAATGTCGCATTTTTAGATGAAATATATCAAATGAGTGCAGATAAAATTTGGCAATATGCTGATATAGAAGTCTTAAGTCTTTAAACTAAACAGATAAATTTGCTTTTTAGTATTAAAACTAAGCTTAAACCTATGGAATCACTGATGTCATTACGAGAAGAAGAAAAATTATTTTGGGACGCAATAGCCCAGTCAAATCACAACAAAGATGCTCACTGGTCTGACTATGATATTGACCAGCATTTACAAGATCTTATGCAATATTTATCTCAGTTAGATAAACAACAACTGATTACTTTTGAAAAAACACTCCAGCTCAAACTCTCACAACTCTATAGCGCTGAAATCGCAGAACTCTCGACAATCTTAGAATCTGATTTTACTGAAAAAGATGGTATTTTCAATTTCGATGCCTATTTATCAGATGATGGTTTTATTTATTTTAGATGTTGGTTAATCCTCAAAGGCAAGGAATTCTTTGATGACATACAAGAAGATATTCAAAACTTTGTTAGCGGGAAATATAGTTTTGATATAGGCGACACTTGGGCTGAGGGTCTACTCTATGTTGCTGATGAAGCATATAGCGTTCATCATGAAAACGAAGAAGAGTCTGAGATTCGTGATGCGGTATATTTACAACATCCAGAACATCACTATGATTTTGCGGCGGGCGAGATTGAAAGAAAGTTACTCAATGGTGTTGAGTTACAAGCGCGATATCCAAAACTGGTTAAAGCAATATGCGAGCTTAGAAATGAATAAGTAAAAGATTGGGGCTTATCTTTTAAGCCCCAAGCTGATTATTTTTGCACGAAAACTTTTTTATAAATTTCTCGTGGCATTTCAGCAAACTCTACACAGAGCTGAATTTCTAAACCCTGTGCAGAATAATCTTCAAATGACTGTAAAAATTGCGATAAATTTTCAGTCATTAAGTCTTTTTGTGGTTCAGTACGACCACTTAGACCTTGTAAACGTACGAAAATAAATGCTTGATTACTCTGCTCGCCACTTTCATCCCCAAAGCCAATCAAATAATCCGAAACTGATTGAATACGGGATTTAATATCATGTGCTTGCCCCACTAAACCTGTATCAAACAGTGCATGATTTAAGCCCAACATCAATTTCTTTTTATCTAAATTTTGAATATTGTCAGAATAATCAATAAACATTTGTGGCATGGTATTAACCGTTTGAAAGCACTAGATATTGATAAGAATTATAGCATTAACATATAAAAAAACTGTAAAATTAACGCTAAATTAACATTTTAGCGCTTAGATTTATGAGAACGGTAAAAGAAAAAGCAAGTCGTAGAGGTGTTATTTTTTTTTAGCTTACTTTTAGCTCTACAAATTTACTTCCAAATACTAAATTTTCTAAATGATAAGGAATTCGAGATAAATCAAATACTAATCTATATTTCGTTGATTTTAATCTGTAAATATTACTTTAAGTTTGAATCTTTTTTAAAAGCTAGACATTGGGCTTAAGTTAGCATCTTAATTATTTCAAACATTTTATTTTTTTACACTACATTGATTATATTTTTCAGCTGTATCAATATTCCACAAGCTAAAACCATTCTCTCTTGCTGATTTTAGTTTTAGCATTTGTGGCATATATCCCATAAATGAATCTTAGCTAATTCATATTACGAAGCACTTGCATAATTAAGATTATACCGATTTTAGAGACTCTACATAAATATAGAGTCTCCTTAATTTAAATTCTGGCATGTGTGCCATACTTATCGATCATAATTGAACTCGCTTCATTTAAACCACGTACTGTGACGTTGATTCCATTCTTACGAAATTTGCTTACAACAGAGTCCAACATCGCAACAGATGTGACATCCCAAATATGGGAGTGAGTCAAATCAATAATGACATCTGAAATTTTCTCATTGAAGTCAAAACTTTGCATAAATTTTTCAGAAGAGCTAAAGAAAATCTGACCGCTTAAATCATATAAACGTGCTGAACCTTCAAAAGTAGACTTCACCTGAATATCATCTTCTAATTTAATGGCAAGAAATAGCGCTGAAAGCAAAACGCCACTGAGTACACCTAATGCGAGGTTATGAGTAGCCACGACCACTATGACGGTCACGATCATCACAACATTACTACTTTTAGGATTTGCTTTAAAGCTAGTTAGAGAACGCCATTCAAAGGTACTAATAGAGACCATAATCATTACAGCAACCAATGCAGCCATTGGAATCACTTTGAGCCAGTCACTAATAAACACAACAAGAATAAGAAGAAAAATACCCGCTGAGAATGTTGATAAGCGAGTAGAACCGCCTGATTTTACATTAATCATAGATTGACCGATCATGGCGCAACCCGCCATTCCTCCCATAAAACCAGATGCAATATTCGCGATTCCTTGCCCTTTGCATTCCTGATATTTATCACTTGGTGTATCAGTCATTTCATCCACGATCGTCGCTGTCATCATAGATTCAAGTAAGCCAACTGCAGCTAATGCGAATGAATACGGCAAGATAATCTTCAATGTTTCAACATTCAAAGGGATGTCTGGAAGTAAAAATATTGGAAGCGTATCAGGCAAAGCCCCCATATCCCCAACTGTTCGCACATCAAATCCAAGACTCATTGCCAATATCGTAATTGCAATAATACACACAAGCGGTGAAGGTAGTATTTTTCCTAATTTTGGAATGAGCGGAAATAAATAAATGATTACCAAACCTAATGCAACCAAAGCATAAACATGCCACGTCACATTCACAAATTCAGGCAACTGAGCCATAAAAATTAAGATAGCTAAAGCATTCACAAAGCCAATCACTACAGATTTAGAAACAAACCGCATTAACTTCGCTAACTTCAAATAGCCTGCAAATATTTGAATCACACCCGTTAAAATTGTTGCAGCAAGTAAATATTCAAGGCCATGCTCTTTTACTAAAGTGACCATAAGCAATGCCATAGCGCCTGTTGCTGCTGAAATCATTGCTGGACGCCCCCCAACAAACGAAATCACGACGGCAATACAAAATGATGCATATAAACCCACTTTTGGATCTACACCAGCAATAATTGAAAAAGCGATAGCTTCAGGGATGAGTGCAAGCCCCACAACAAGTCCAGCAAGCACATCCCCACGGATGTTAGAGAACCATTGTTCTCGGATATTAGATAACATAAATAGCGCCTATTTTTTTGATTTTTTGATAGGCTAGTGATGTGATATACGACACACAAACGACTACACCACATCACTAGACAGTGATGAGTTATTTACAAATTAGAAGAGGTAAATAAACTTAAGGTGGCGTAAGTGTCATAAAAAAGCACTGGTTTTGAAGGAAGTTAAAGTGCGAGTATAGCATCCAAATTTACTACACAGCTATACGATGCTGAAATTCACTTTAATTTTAGAATAAGAATAACCATGAGATGAAACATTTCTGGACTAGGGCGCTTTATGGTTCTTTATCTCATTCAAAGCACGACATCTATTGTATTCTATTGATAGACCTTAACAAAATCATCAATAAACATCTGTGTTAATGCATTCTTTTTAACTTAAAATGATTGAATCATAAGATCTGAGATGCAACAGTAGCATTGATCACCAATTCTAGATTTTCAAAATCGTCAAATTGCTCAAACTCAAAATCGATCTTAATTTTCGCAATCACTTTTAGATAACCGTCACGACTTTCAATAAATGCCAATTGGTATAAATCGACAGGATTATGGATACTTTTAATGGTAAAACACCCATTAAATGCATCACATTCATTTTCATCAAAAACCAATGTCAACCCAAGCAAATCTTTTAAAAATGGAGATGGTAGCTCCAACCCTTCAAAAGAAATATTTGAATCTATCAATTCATGCGCATAATAAAATGGGCACAACTGAAAGCAGAGATTATAACTATTAGAATATTTGCATTTAGACAAAATAGCTAAACGTGGACTTAATAACTTTTTCTCAAATTTAGCCATTAATTCATCACTAAAAACATCTATCACTCAACAAATAACAATGCCAAACGTACCTGATCATAGCCCATTTTGGGACTGGTTAAATCAACGATTGGACGCAATTTAATCGCACCATCATCATTAAAATGACTTGGATCTTGGCGTTTCTTTAATTTTTTATAAATCACACGAATTTTTTCTACAACTTCTTCACCGGGATTTGCAATCGAGATATCTAAACCTTGTTCTCGATGTAAACGAGCCAAATGATTGATAATCGTCGCAGGAGTTAATCCACGTTCAACCGCAATATCCTGAATCTCATAGCCACTTTCAAACAATTCACGTGTTTCATCAAGTGTTGCCGAAGCATAATTGGTTTTACCACTATTACGCGCCAGCTTCTTTTCATTACGTTCAATTTCAGTGGTATTTAACGTCCCGCCACAATGACGAATAAAGGCATTGTGCTGTGTGGTTAAGTCTGAATCTGCATAATGCACTTCGGCTTCATTGGATAACTCTTGAAAACGGCGATCTGCTTTAATTGCAAGACTATCCAGTTCCAACGCCTGATCATTAAAACCTAACAATCTTAAACCCTGAATCGATTTAAGCCGGGATAAAGCCACATAACCCTGACCTTTTTCAAAGGTATGGCTTAAGTTGATTTCCGCGGCTTCCAAGGTCATCCCTTGTGATTTATGAATAGTAATCGCCCAAGCTAACCGTAATGGCACTTGTTGTAGACTGGCGATGGTTTTACCACCTTCATTGTCAACAGACCAGGTTTCTGGCGCAACCAATAAGGTTGTACCATCGGTCATTTTGACTTTAGGCAACATTCCTAGTTCATCGTCCTCTTCAAAACCAATGACTTCACCTAAACTACCATTGATATAACCCATATCGAAGTTATTTTTAACGAACATGACTTTGGCATGTTTTTTAAGCGTCAACTCATCAGGGGCACGTACAGATGATTTCAATGTTTCGATCAGCTTTTCATTACCATCTGTCACCGCTACAAATTGATGATCATCCCCTTCAATCGCATTGAGATGCTGAAAGTTGATGCTATCCACGTCCATATTGTGGGTATATAAACGCGTGTAGGTATCGCCAATGTCTTGATTACGGGTATCTTGTAGCGCTTGAATATGCTGTGGCTGAATATTCTGGGCACGAATTGCATTGAGTACGTCATTCAATGCCGAATCATCTTGACGATGCTGTTCCGTCAGGTAGCAAACACGGAATTTTGCTTCAACCCAAGCGGTTGACATAAAACAAAATTTATCTCGATTTAGTTCGCTATTTTTTCCTACAGGCGGCAGCTGAAAAAAGTCTCCGGCTGCAATCACTTGAATACCACCGAAAGCATCATCAGATTCTTTAAAATATTTTAAAACTTGATTGACCAAATTAAGCTGTTTGGCATGTAACATTGAAATTTCATCAATGATCAAGACCTGGGCATTTTCTAAATGCTCTTTTAAGTATTTACGCTCTTTCATACGCTTTAAATCATCATCAGTCAGCGTATCTTTAATCCCAATGCCTGCCCAAGTATGAATCGTCATGCCATTCATATGTGTTGCTGCAATCCCCGTTGATGCTGTAATTGCAACAGGGACTTTGCGTGCTTTTAAATAATTGATGTACTGATTAAGCGTATAGGTTTTTCCTGCACCAGCAGATCCAGTCAAAAAGACATTTTCACCCGCTTTCATAAGTTTGAGTGCAGTTTCTTGTTTCATAACAGCCTTGAATTACCTAAACAGGATGGGACGGCTATAGCCTAACGATTTTTGCATAAAAAGTTAAGCCAAATGCATCATGAAAAGTGAATTAAAGCCAAGTCGCTCACTCAAAAATGATCTGCGTCAAACTATAAATTCCCCAATTCTTCATTGGGTTGAATACTGCTTTTCCATTTTAAATGCTGATTTACATCATCAATAAAAGCTTGAGCTTTCAATATATAAAACTCATCAGGAATATGATTATTGGGTAAACGCAATTGATCAAAGACCAAACGTCCTAATTTATAATAACAACCCAAAGTCATTTCCTGAGTCGCATCATCAACTTTCGATACATGAAATGCTACATATTCACGATCTACAATCCGCGCACAATAGGACAATGCCAAACAGTGTTTAAACACCAACGACTCTTGAATAATTCGTTTTAGGCTATTCAGTTCTTCATAGCACCACTCTTCAAAATAAATCTTTTGCATTGGTGCAACGCGATCCCAATGCTCTACATCTATTTTTTCTTTAAGTGTTGATAAGGTATCAACAAAATAATGATGTTGATGCCAACGCTGTGCTTGTTGATATAGACCAGACCAAGTGACATTCCGCTCTATATCGTGATGATCATTAAATAAATGCATCACATAGTCCAAAACAAAGCTGTCATAAATACTATGGTTAGATGCACGACCAATCTGCATGTGTTTCAGTTTTTTACGGAAATCATCGACTGTTATATTGTGCTTTTGCAACTGAATAAAAAATTCAGCATGTTGTTGTCGTTGCGGATCAATAAACTTAATCAGTTGCGTGGGCAAGCCCTGAGCAATGTGTTGTACAAACAGCATAAATGCTTGAATGATACGATTTATCTTAAGGTATATTTTTTTATACATCTGTGGTTGATCCGCCAACATCAACGCAGCGAAATCCAACCATTCTTCGATATATAAATAAGAATTAGAAATTATTTTCTTATTCGATTTATTTTCAATCTCTGTTTTTAAAAAACTATAACGATTGTTCTTTTGGTGATTTTGCCATTCATTTGTAATTGCAAAGAAATGACATTCAATTAAAAATAGCCGCGCTGCAATATTTTTAAAATACTTTAAAACACTTATAGTGACTTCAGGATAAATCTTTGAAGTATCAATCAGACTTAATGCTGTGATCGTGATCCTGACATTGGGATCCTTTATATGTCGACTAATCCAATCATTGACCTGTTCATCTTGTTTAAATAGCCAATTTGCAGTGCGTTTAAGGCTACAAATTGGAAATTGTGGAACTTGATCCTGTTCCCAATATTCAACATCTTTTTGTAAAAAGTGCTGCTTGCTCAATAAATCCTGATATTGCCAAAAGCCCCGTTTCATATATTTTGCATAAGCAAGCATTTGAGGTTGTTCTTGAGCATGTACAGCCAGTAATTGATAACTTGCAAAATACTGGCTGAGTTCGTGTAAGCGTAATGTTTCTGGGTGGAAAATCTTTAAAATACGCAAATAATGCGCTGGAATAAACTGATCTAAAGAAAAAATGGCCTGTTGAAATTTAGGTACCAATGACTGAATCGGTAAAAACTCTTGACCCAATACAGAATTAATCAGCACTAAATGCTTAATATTAATTTCAACACTTAAAGGGATTGCTTTACCATATTTAGCAAAATCAGAAACATAGGCATAATCAAAATATTCATAGTGCAGCAAAATTTGATCAATACGTTCTGCATCTACTTCACTAATATTATATAAATACTGCTCTACCCGATTTTCACCATCCACCCACTCAAAAACCTGTTCAATCAGTGTTTGGCGAATGATTTGGGCTTTGGTCTTTAAATCAGTCGGATGTATCTCATGATATTTTGTTGTATAAAAATAAATATTTTCAGAGAAATATTGAACAAAACGATTGATATTGATTTTATTTTCTAAAGAACGCGGTAACTTTTCAAAATTTAAATCAAAAATTAAACCCTTTTCTTCATCAAAATAGATATTGAGTAACTGATTTGCCAGACTGAATTTATGCTGTTGTGGATCAAACTGGAAAAAGTTGTGCGCAGTAATCTCGGACAAATAGTCAAATTGATCAAGATAAATCTTATTTAAATTTGCTGAAACCTGAAGTAATTCTTGAGCAGCAAGCTGGTGTCTATGTGGCAGCTGCTCCTGAACTGTCTGCACCATATTTGCCTCAATCCATCTCTTACATATATTGAATTTATTAGGGTCTGTTGACACTTCTTCTATGTTTGCGACAACGCAAGCCATTTATGAAATGTTAACAGTCACTATTGTAGGCGAACAATTTTACAAAACAAATTGAATTCAATTATCTTTTGCAAAAGTTTGTTTAAACTGAGCTGTGATCGTGTAACGGGTTTTTATTTTATTGATTATGTTTTACCTAGTTTTTATTCCTTATAGTCAAACCACCTAATTATTTATACAAGTGACTTCTATCAAGCAACTGATCATAAATGAAGCTTATGTTTTTATATGAACTTTGAGTAACAATTGGTTATCAATTCATTTTTGTACTTTTGAATCATAGATGGTGATCCTATCGTGGGGCGACAGGGATGTCGCCGTTGGGCGGGGGTAAAGGACGTACCCCTCGCCAAACATGAGCAAAAACAAAGCATAGCTTTGTTTGCAGCGCAAGGTTTGGAATCTCTTACGAAAAGTGAGGCATTGCCTACGCAAAGCTATTTAAACTTTGAATGTAAGGTGTGGCATTGCAGTTTTTTTATAATCAAACAATTTTTCCAGAAAATTAATTTAATTAAATTTTTATAAAAAAGATCCCCTTACTTTTCAATAAAACTAAGGGGATCTCTATCGCAACACATTTGAAATTTTCACTAAAATTTAAAATAAATGCATTGCAGACTTAATTAAGAATGTACAGGCTTTGCCCCCATACGCTCTTCAATCAAGTCATAACACCATTGGAAAATAAAGGTATACACCAAAATACAGGTGGTCATTCCAAAATCCAATAAAATTGCTTGCCACAAAGACATATCCATTGCGTAAGCAACCATTGGAATCGTGGCTAACATCAAACCACCCTCAAAACCAATGGCATGTAAAATACGTACACCAATGGTACGTTTAAGCTTTCTCTTACGTTCAAATTGCTCAAAGAAATGGTTAAAAACCATATTCCAAACCACTGAAGTCACGGCCATTGCAACACCTAATACGCCGGTAACTTCCATTGGCACTTCAAAAATAAAACTTAATGCAATCGCTATGATCACCAACAGGATGACTTCATAGCTTAATGCATGAATAACCCTTCTTTTGGAAATCATCATTTAAAACTACTCTTTCTTGATTCGATGGATGCATTATATTTTTATAATATTGATCAATCGAGTCAGGTTCTTTCAATTTTATTGAAAGGTTGAGTGAATTGGAGTAAATTTAATGACTGAAAAACTAAACATAATGGTGCCAAGCGCATGAATATCAACCAAGAACAACTCACCATCTTTAAAACGGTGATGGAAACAGGTTCATTTTCAGCAGCAGCACGACAGCTTGGCAAAGTTCCCTCCGCTGTCAGTATGTCTATCGCCAACTTGGAAATAGACTTAAATCTAAAACTCTTTAATCGTGTAGGCCGTGAACCAATACCCACACCTCAAGCTCAACGCTTATATGAAAAAACTGAACAACTGCTGGTAGAAATGAATCAGTGGAAACAACAAGCGATTGCGCTTAGCGAAGGCTTGGAATCCTCATTAAATATCGTGGTGGTTTCAGAATTATTGCATACAGACTGGGCTGAATACATTGCACTGCTGGGAGAGCACTTTCCAACTTTAGAAATTAATATCTTCTCAGCACCACAAGAAGATGCGCTGAAAATGCTGATGAATCAGACGGCACAACTGGCATTGATGTTTGAACGTGAAATACTTGAAAGCCGTGAGCAATTTGTCGAATTTAAAAAAGAAGCCTTGGTTCCTGTTTCAGCTATTCATCACCCATTATCAGCACATAAACAAGTTACTTTTGAACAAATCCTACAATCCAGACAAATTGTCGTGGCAAGTCGTGATCGAACCATTAAACCCGAATTACTCTATTCTAAAAACTATTGGCGGACAGACAATCACCACTCAGCATGTGCTTTAATTTTAAAAGAACTGGGTTGGGGGGTACTTCCCTTAGAAATGTTTAATGAAAATCCAGAGCTCAAACATAAGTTAAAAATCTTAGATTTGCTCGATTTCACACCAAAATTTGAATATTTTGTCGACTTAGTCTGGAGTCGTGAGAGCAACTTAGGCTCAGCTGCTCGTTTTTTGATTAATCACATTCGAAATCAAAGAATTCATACAAAATAATAGGCCTTTCAGTACATTTTCCTGTTTTGCTCAAATCGCATTGTGTTATAAATAAATCACAAATATTTTAACTAAGAAATAATCGGTAATGACACAATCTGCATTAGATCAATTAAAACGCTTAACCACTATCGTTGCTGATACAGGTGATTTAAACGCAATTCAACAATTTCGCCCTTTGGATGCAACGACTAACCCTTCACTCATTACAGCAGCAGCACAACAGCCTGAAAGTCGTGAGCTGATTGAAGATGCCTATGCCCAAGCAAAAAAAGAAGGTTATGAATTAGATGCACTCGTCGAACGCACCATCGATATTCTCACCGTCAAATTGGGTGTCGAAATTTTAAATATTGTAGAAGGTCGTGTTTCAACAGAAGTAGATGCAGCCCTTTCCTATAATACCGAAGAAACCATTGCCAAGGCTAAAGAGCTACTTGCATTGTATAAAGAATATGGGATCGACCAAGACCGTATTTTGATCAAGATTGCCTCTACATGGGAAGGTATTCAGGCAGCGAAAGTACTTGAAGCAGAAGGCATTCATTGTAACTTAACCCTGCTTTTTGGTTTACACCAAGCCAAAGCCTGTGCAGATGCCAATGTTACTTTGATTTCTCCATTTGTCGGTCGTATTTTAGATTGGTTTAAAAAAGCTGAAAATGTAGAAAGCTATCCAATTGAGAAAGATCCAGGCGTATTGTCTGTTAAACAAATTTATCATTACTACAAGCAACATCAAATCAAAACTGAAGTGATGGGCGCAAGCTTCCGTAGCATTGACCAAGTTTTAGGTTTAGCAGGTTGCGACCTTTTAACCGTTGCACCGGGTCTGCTTGAAAAATTGAACAATGATCAACGTCATGTTGTTTCTCAACTCAGCTTAGACACTGATCAGACTGCTCAAGAACATCAAGAGATCTCTAAAGCAGAATTTAAACAACAATTGGAAGATGATTTAATGGCATTCCAATTATTGCAAAGTGGGATTGACGGTTTTATCAAAGCACGTGAACAACTTGCATTATTATTGCGTCAATCTTTTGGCCTAGATGCTGATTTTATTGACTAATCTATGTATTTAGAATGATTTATATAAATCTAAATTGTAGATGCGCTTTTGGTTAAAATTGCACTAAAATCGCTCACACTCTAAAGCCGAGTTTGTTATCATAAATGCTCGGCTTTTTTATTTCGCTTTTCTTATACAGTGAGAATGTTGTGTTTGGTATTACCGATATTGTGACATATATACTAGGGACTATTTTTATCGTCATTTTACCCGGCCCCAACTCATTGTATGTGATGTCAATTGCCTCTCGATTTGGAATTAAAACGGGCTATATCGGTGCTTTAGGCGTCTTTACAGGAGATTTAATCCTGATTCTCTGCACTGTTTTAGGTGCTGCCTCTCTACTACATGCCTTTCCTTGGTTATTTATCATTCTCAAAGTTGTTGGTGCAAGCTATCTGTCTTATCTCGGTATTCGTTTACTGATCGCAAGTATCAAAACTTGGCAGAGCAAACCACAAACGTTGCAAACAAATACATCGAATACTGCAACTAACGAACAATTTCATCCATTTCGAACAGCACTCACCATTAGCCTACTCAACCCAAAAGCAATTTTATTTTATCTTTCGTTCTTTGTTCAGTTTGTCAATCCTGATTACCCTTACCCTGCTTTAAGTTTTGCGGCACTTTCAGTGATTCTGCAAATCATCAGTATGAGTTATTTGACGATCTTAATCTTCTCAGGCGTTAAACTCGCCACTTTTTTTAATACACGCTACAAAATTGCTGCAGGTTGTGTTGCTTGTGTAGGCTTACTGTTCTGTGCTTTTGGAATAAAGCTTGCTGTTTCAACGATGTAAGCTGCTTTAGCTAAATAAATCTCCCGATTAAAGCATTCTTTTTGGATCGTTCTTTTGGATAAACTGCGCTTTCTATTCAAGGCAATATCTAATCTTTATAAGTAAGTATAAATTACTTTCGACTAAACTGTTTTAATTTTAAAAAAGCCAAATTCTCCAAAAATGAGAATTTATTCAATTTTATTTTTCCTTTTGCTATTTAATTCCAATTAACCCTATAAGCTTTAAAATGATCCATGTATGATGGTTGCATTTTCAACCATTCAATCAAATTTAAAAGCAAGGGATCATGCAAAAGTTACTCCAAGACTTCTCTATACCTGCTGTATTTGCAGGTTTCATTACCTTCTTAATTGGTATCAGTGTTTCGGCTGTACTCGTCATACAAGCGGCTCAATTACTTGGCGCAAACCCTGAACAAATTACCTCTTGGTTTTGGGCACTCGGTTTAGGTATAGGTCTTTCAGGATTAATTCTTTCTTGGAAATTCAAATATCCTGTTGCTACCTCATGGTCAACCGCTGCACTTGCACTCATCATTGCCACTGCCAGCGGCTACTCACTCTATGAAGCCATTGGTGCTTTCTTAGTGAGTGGTTTACTGACCGCCACACTAGGCTTTTTAGGCATATTTGAAAAAATTATTTCGTATATTCCTCAGAGTTTGACCAGTGCCATGCTGGCAGGTGTATTACTCAAGTTTGGTATTGCTCTATTTGCCAGTATGCAAAACGACTGGGCATTTATTCTCAGCCTTTTGGCGGTTTATATCGTCACTAAACGGCTATGGGCTCGTTATTGTATTGTGATTACCGTGATCGCAGGAATTATCATTTGTCCATTTTTTATGGAGTTTCATGTTCCAACCTTACAGTGGGGATTGGCAAAACCAGTATGGATGACACCTGAGTTCACATGGTCTGCAATTCTCGGATTGGCACTGCCTTTATTTGTAATCAATATGGCATCTCAGTATTTACCAGGGATTGCGATGATTAAAAGTTATGGCTATAAACCCCATGTTAACCAACTTATTGGTTGGACAGGTACAGCGCAGACTTTGCTTGCACCATTTGGCTGTTATACCGTGAATATTGCTGCAATCAGTGCTGCAGTCAGTCTGGATGACCAAGTTCACCCAGACCCTGCGAAGCGCTATATTGCTGGCATGAGCTGTGGTTTCTTTTATATTTTGATGGGGCTATTTGCGGCAACATTGACAAGTCTATTGATGTCTTTTCCACATCTTTTTATTGTGGCATTAGCGGGGATCGCCTTGTTTGGTACGATTAGCCATAATATTGCGATTGCATTTCATGAAGTCAAAGATCGTGAAGCCGCACTGCTCACCTTCTTATTCAGTGCATCAGGTGTTCAGTTTTTTGGGATTGGTTCCGCTTTTTGGGGACTCCTATTTGGATTCGCTGTTTCGTTTATTTTAAACTTTAAACTTAAAAAATAGCATTCTGATCAATAAGATGAATGGAGGCTCATTCATCTTATTTTAAATTTTCAATCGTCGAATCAAAGCAAATCGAGAAGCGATAGACAAAAAAAAGCTTACCCTAGGATGGGTAAGCTAGAAAGCTTGAAACAACAATAGAAACTACAGCGAGAATCTGGAAGCTATCTTAGCGATTGGTTAATATTTAAGCCAATACTTAAAAACACTTATTGGATATTTCTCAACCGAAAACATCCCCTAAAAGAACCACATTTCCAGCAAATAAAGTGAGAAAAATCTCATTTTCAAAGATAAAAAAACAATAAATCGCCGATCATAATTCATTCATTAGACCAAAGTCTAAAGATTAAATCTCAGGGTAGTTGCCAGTGCCTTCAGGCCAAGGTGTAAGCAATTCAAATCCTGTATCTGTGACAGCAACCATATGTTCCCATTGTGCTGACAATGACTTATCCGCAGTAACCACAGTCCAGCCATCTTTCAGCTCTTTGACACTGGATTTCCCCGCATTAATCATTGGTTCAATGGTAAAAACCATACCCTTTTTAAGCACTAAGCCCTGTCCGGGTTGACCATAATGTAATACGTTGGGTTGCTCATGATAAATCTTACCAATCCCATGACCACAATATTCACGAACGATCGTATAACCTTCACGTTGCCCAACTTGTTGGATCGCATGGCCAATATCCCCGAGTGTTGCACCAGGTTTGACCATATGAATCCCAGCCACCATTGCCTCATAAGTCGTTTCAACCAGTCTTTTCGCTTCAGGTTTAACTGTACCCACATAGTACATACGGCTGGTATCACCAAAATAACCATCTTTGATAATCGCAACATCGATATTGATGATATCGCCATCATTTAAAACCTTATGTTTTGATGGGATACCGTGACAGACCACTTCATTTGGAGAAATACAGGTGGTTTTGGTATAACCATAATATCCAATATTTGCAGGGATCACTTTCAGCGTATTGACAATAAAATCATTGCAAATATCGTCTAAATACTCAGTCGTCACCCCTGGCTCCACATATTCACCAATCATTGCTAAAACTTGAGCAGCTAAACGCCCCGACACTCTTAATTTTTCAAGGTCTTGTTCGGTTTTAATGGTGACTGTAGAAGCTTTCATTGGATCTGTCCGCAAAAGTGAAAAAATATTATATGCCTTTTCAATACATTTAGGGCAATTTACCGCCTATCTTATTCAATAAAAATGCAAAATCAAGCACATAAATTTTAGAATAAGTATAATCTTTCCATATGATGATTTTATCTATTCTATATTTTTTGAAAATTTTGATTTTTTCAATTTTTGAAAATTAACTGTGAATCATCCACATAAATATAATCAATATGACTAATTGGTTAAAATTTATAAAAAACGGGAATATTATCCATAAAATAAAATACAAAAAATAAGCTATTTCTACTAAAATCGCTGTTTTGCTTTTTCAACCACAGTTTATGACTAATCTCCGTACAAAGGATATTATTGCTTTAGGTTTTATGACCTTTGCCTTATTTATTGGGGCAGGCAATATTATTTTTCCACCCATTGTTGCTCAACAAGCCGGTGAACATGTATGGCTCGCAGCGCTAGGTTTTCTAGTCACAGCTGTAGGCTTACCTGTTATTACCATTATGGCACTTTCTAAAACTGAAGGTTCTATTGCGATTTTAAGCTCGCCTTTAGGTAAAGTTGCAAGTTTAATATTGACTGTAGTGTGTTATCTCTCGGTTGGGCCATTATTTGCTACACCTCGTACTGCAACTGTTTCTTATGAAATTGGTTTTTCCTCATACTTTGGAAATGGTGGTACAGCATTATTCATTTATAGCGTTATCTATTTTGCATTTGTGACTTTAGTTTCTCTTTATCCAAATAAATTATTGGATACAGTGGGTCATATTCTTGCGCCGCTAAAAATTATTGCACTGGCAATTTTAGGTATTGCAGCATTTCTGATCCCGACTGGTTCAATTTCTCCTGCGATCAACAATTACGCTACCAGCCCTGTTTCTGAAGGTTTTGTAAATGGTTATTTAACCATGGACACTTTAGGCGCTTTGGTTTTCGGTATTGTGATTATCCACGCTATCCACTCTCGTGGTGTCACAGATAAAAAGCTCGTAACCAAATATGCCATTATTGCAAGTTTGATTTCTGGTGTAGGTTTAACGCTGGTTTATCTCAGCTTATTTAAACTTGGTTTAGGCAGTCATGATGCTGCTCCAAATGCTGAAAATGGCGCAGTGATCCTGCATGCTTATGTTCAACATGCTTTTGGTGACTTAGGCTCTTTATTCCTGACAGCTTTGATTTTTATTGCATGTATGGTTACTGCGATTGGTTTAACCTGCGCATGTGCTGAATACTTCTCTGAACTGACAAAAATTCCATATAAAGTTTTAGTGGTTATTTTGGTGTTGTTTTCATTGGTGATTTCAAATCTAGGTTTAACCAAACTGATTGCTTTTTCAGTTCCCGTACTCAGTGCAATTTACCCACCCGCAATTGTGGTCATTCTATTGAGCTTCTTTTGGGGTAAATTCAATAACCCAACCACGGTTATCGCACCTGTTACTGGCGTTGCATTTTTATTTGGTCTTATTGAAGGAATTAAAGTCACAAGCTTTAAAGACAGCTTACCTTTGATGATTCAAAACTTACCGTTAAATGAACAGAATCTTGCATGGGTGATCCCATCATTGATCGTGTTAATCATCTGTGTCGTAATTGATAAAGTTAAAAAATAAAGCTTTTTAATTATCATCCTTAAAATTTGATTTTACCCAAATCTTATTTTAACAGTGATCAATAATTGTCATGTTTACCCCACAGGCCGTTATTGTTTGCGACACAATTTTTAAAGCGTTCTTTGATCCATCTTAGTGCTTCAAACATGTGATCAATGCACCTGAATAGATCGAATCAAGCTTTGCGCTATGTATAAAAAACATTTGGCTAAAAATACTAAAACTTAATTTTAATTCAACAAAGATAAATTCAGTCGCGTTGTTGCTTTTTTTGAATGAGTGAACCGTTCTCCATGCCAAAATTGAATTATTTTGAAAAAATAGTCATTTTTTTCGATTTTT